>JABMQM010000467.1 GCA_013203195.1 Desulfobacteraceae bacterium
CGGCAGGTTTTTTGTTCGGCCTCGTCAACGGTTACAGCCTTGCAAAATGCGGCGAACTCGGTTCAGCCTGTGGCTGGGAAGTGTGCCGGGTTGTAGGGACAAAAATCCCGGAAGAAGGCTGGCAGAGAATCAAACTGTTACCGGAGGAATAATGGCCCAAAAAAGAGTGTCACGATCACGCAAAAGAGACCTGGAGCAGCCTGACCGCTTCACCAATTTTACACACAGTCTGTTACAATTTGCTACAAAGCATAAAGTTTACTTATCCGTTGCTTTGGGACTTATTATTACCCTCAGCATTGCCATAGCCGGAATGCTATATTTTGCAAATAAAGCTGAAGACAAGGCTCTGGCTCTGCTGGCACAGAGCCAGAATAAATACCAGACGATTATTAAAAACAGCAGCCCGGACCAGGCCTACTTGGATGTGGCCGACGATTTTAAGCTGATCATGCAAAAGTATTCCGGAAAAATGGGGGGGAAACTGGCACAGTTCATATTTGCCAATATATGCTACCAGGCAGGTTATTATGACCAGGCCATTGAACTCTATAACCAATCACTGTCCGATTTTGGCGATAATCCGTTTATTAAAAACCTCATTTTAAGCAGCCTGGGATACTCCCATGAAGCCAAAAAAGAATATAAGACTGCGGCAAAGTATTTTGAGATGCTGGTTTCAGCTCCTGAATACAGCATGAAAGACGAGGTGCTTTTTAATCTGGCACAGATTTATGCCGGTATGGAAAACTATGAGCGGCGTTTAAATGCTTTTAAAAAAATTATTTCGGACCATAAGGACTCAATGTACCTGGAGATTGCCAAGGAGAGTATCCCCGGCTAACTCGGAATAACCCTGCCACAAAAATAATAATGGCCAATCGTGCCGCTCACGATTGACCATTAAGGAGGAAAACTGATGAAGAAAATTCTCAGTTTTATTTTTAATGATGCAAATTCCTTGCCAAAACATGGAAATTATGTGAAACAATTTAAATTTTTCAATTAACGTATTATTTCTAATATGTTATGAGACCATATCATCGCAATGTTCTTTGCTATTTCATCCTTGCCATGTCATCAATATCCAGCATAGTGTTCAAATATTCGAACCGGCTTGACGGCAAATTGTTTTAAATAACTAATTTTACAATAAAATTGTGGGAAATGGCGAAGTTCAAAAATTTGAACACTCAAAAGGGAATTTCATATAAACATCTAAAATAAAATAAGATAATAACACTTCTCACTAATTCAAATTTTTGAACTCCAATATATACTACCTGACAATGTTGATATAAATACTTAATTTGTTTAAGAATCAATGTTTTGGACTGGTGTCCAATTTAAATTTCTTTATTTTCCAGTTCAACCCGCTTTTGCCGACGCCAAGCAATTCTGCCGCCTTGGATTGGACATTGTCGGTCAGCTTCAAAGCCCTTTGAAGCATCTTTTTTTCTATCATTGCTAAAGTTTCATCCAATTTGGCATCCGCAGGGATTCCTTCAATGTGCAACGTGTTGTAAACACTATTTTTAAATTCCTTAGGCAGACCCTCTACCGTTATTTGGTTGTCTTGACACAACACCATGGCGCGTTCAATCACATTTTCCAGTTCGCGCACATTTCCGGGCCAATTGTAATCGTGAAAAAGACGTTCAACTTCCTGGTTAATCCCTGTTAAAGGCTTTGCCGAATTATTTTCACCCGCATATTTTTTTAGAAAATGGTCTACCAGCGGGCGAATATCCGCCAACCGCTGCTTTAACGGCGGCAAAACGATGTGAACCACATTCAGTCGATAAAAAAGGTCTTCACGGAAGCGCCCTTCTTGCATTTCATCTTTCAAGGTTTTATTGGTTGCTGCGATAATTCGAATATCGACGGCCACAGGCTTCACCCCACCAACCCGTTCAAAGACCTTTTCCTGCAAAACGCGCAGAAGCTTGATCTGAAGATTGGGTGAAAGTTCACCGATTTCATCCAAAAACAGCGTTCCGCCATTAGCCAGCTCGAATCGGCCCTTTTTCATGGCGATGGCACCGGTAAAAGCGCCCTTTTCATGACCGAAAAGCTCGCTTTCGAGCAGACTTTCAGCAAGCGCACTACAGTTCACCGCCACAAAAGGCTTATCGCGCCGCGGTCCGTTAAAATGAATCGATTTGGCCACAAGCTCTTTTCCGGTTCCGCTTTCACCTTCGATTAGCACCGTTGCGTTAGCCGGTGCAACTTTACGAATGATTTCGAAAACATCCTGCATGGCTTTGCTTTTACCGATGATGTTTCCGAAACTGTACTGGGATTCGACGGCATCGCGCAGGCGCCGGTTTTCTTTGACCACCCGATACATGGCAATGGCTTTGTTGACATAAAGAACCAGACGTTCGTTTTCAAAAGGTTTGAGCACATAACTGTAAGCACCTTTCTGCATTGCCTCCACAGCCTTATCCACACTACCGTGAGCCGTCATCATGATGACCGGTAGTTCCGGGTCTGCTGTTTTGATATGCTCAAGCAATTCGATACCGTCCATGGAAGGCATCTTCATATCGGTCAGCACAAGGTCCACATCGGATTGTTTCAAAATGTCAAGAGCCTCCCGGCCGCTGTTGGCGGTTAAGCTTTCAAATCCTTCTTCTTCCAGGATCGCACTTAATATCAGCGGATAATTCTTTTCATCGTCTACAATCATGATTGTTTCCATGATTAGACCTCCTGCACTACTGGTATTTCCACCGTAACCCGGGCACCACAATCCGTCCTGTTGACAATGTGAACCTTGCCCCCGTGAGATTCGATGATATTTTTTACGATACCAAGACCCAGTCCTGTTCCTCTTTCCTTGGTGGTAAAAAATGGATCCCATATCTTATCTGTAAGATCTTCTGATATCCCCTGGCCTTCATCTTCAAAATTGATGGTTACAGTATCTGTGCTTGAACTGATTTCAACATAAATTTTGCCACCATCCGGCATGGCCTGCATGGCATTCAATATAATGTTAAGAAACGCCTGATACAGCATATCGGAATCGGCGGTTATTTCCGGAGTATTATCATCATAATGCTTTTTTATAATGTAGCCTTCTTCTTTGATCTGTGATGATAGGAAGGTGATGTTTTTTTCCAGAACATCTACAATACTGCAGGCAGTTAGATGCGGACTTCTGGGTTTAGCAAAGTTTAAAAAATCTGTAATGATATTATTTAAACGATCGGCTTCTTCGGTAATTATAGCTGGAATGCCATTTGAAGGATCAAAGCCGGCCATCTTTTTCTCTAAAAGTTCTGATGAACTTTTAATAATGCCTAACGGATTACGGATCTCATGAGAAATTCCTGCAACCATCTCGCCCAGAGAAGACAAATGTTGGGCTCGACTCAACTGCCCTTGAAGGCGAAGCCTCTCCAAGGCACGTCTTGCAGTGATTCTTTCACCCCTTCTGACCACAAAGAAAAGCACTAAACAAAGCAGGCCCATTACTACGGTACAGGTGCCGATAACGCGTATCTGAAAATCGAAAATGGCTTTATAATCTTCCGATAAATCCTGTACGATTTCCACAACGCCAAGCACCGGGCCCGATATCCTAGAAAGTGGCTTTTCGGCACGTAGGGGCGCAAAGGTGATTAATTTGCTGTTCCGGGGAAATCCAAAAAATATTTCTAACCAATTGCCCCTTTGAAGCAGTTTTGAAGTCGACTTGCCGGAAATTGCATCCTGATATGCTTTGCCGCCAAAGTCTTTTTTGCCGACCACGGTTTTATCAAAACTGTAAGAAATCGTGTTATTCATATCGAAAATATTGACCATATCAACTTTAAAACTGTAAAGGGTACTGCGAACAACCTTATCCATGTAATCGAACTGTTTTTCATCACTGAGTTGAATCTTACCGAACTTCAAGGCGACCGGGATGATGAACTGCAAAAACACTTGATGGTTCAGGTTTTCTATCAATAGCCGGGCATATTCTTCACTTTTCCGCTGCTGCACGGTCCTGGCCCAATGGGTGTTAAGCAGAGAAAGAACCAGCGTGCCGACAAATATGACAACCAGGCTGGTAAATGTAAAGTATTTGACCAGTCTGAAAGGCTTGATGCTTTCTTCTGATTTCTGGAAATTCTTAAGCAAAACTCAAATTTCTCCTGGCGAAGCTTCGCCGCTCCGGACAGAGACGGGCAAAGCGACGAGTTGGTGTGGGTGACGTCATTTGCCAAAGGCGAAATGATGCTGGGTCCAGCATCTCTTCCACTATATATGGAATCAAAAGATCAAAGTCAAGATTCTGAGTTGTGCTGCCAAAAATATTACTCCAACTTGTCTTTACTTAAAGAATCCGGCCCCAGAGGGGTGTAGTATACCTAAATTTGCTGATTTTGCTTGTTTGTACTTATTTTATCGTATTGTTATAACACTATATATATTGTGTTATCATTAAAAGCAACACAATATAATGTAATTATATGTAAATTATGTATAATTACGCATAAAAGTGCTTGACAAGACCATAACTTTTCCCGATGATTGAAATCATTCAATTCAAATTTAGCTGGATCCTTTGTTGGTGAAGGTAGACTTTTGAGATAAAACGTAATATATTAAGGTTTTTTTTTATGAGCGCTAACTCCCTAAAGAAAGTTAGAGAAGCTATTCTGATGAGCAAAACCGAACTGGCTCGCAAGGCGAATATATCACCTATTACTATCGCGCGGATAGAAAAAGGTATGCCATGCCGCATGGAAACTCAACGGAAAATTTTATTAGCATTAGGCTTTAACCTTTCTGAAAAAAACAAAGTTTTCAGCGATTAGGCCATTAAGGGTATATTATGTTTTTTAAGAAAAAAACCCATCTTGTAGGCTTGGATATCGGCTCCAGCGCCATTAAAGCCGCTGAAGTTATAGAAACCAAAACGGAGAATACCCTGCACAATTTTGGGATGCTTAAAATCGCACCAGGTATAATAGAAGAAGGTACGATCAAAGATCATGACGCCGTATCTGCGGCTATCCGTGAACTATTTAGCGCTAATAACATAAAAAATAAAAATGTTGCCATTTCCATCGGCGGCTACTCGGTTATTGTTAAAAAAATTAGTGTCCAAACAATGACAGAAGATGAACTTCAAGAGACAATTCATTTTGAAGCCGAACAGTACATCCCCTTTGACATCAGTGATGTAAACTTAGATTTCCAAATACTGGGGGAAAACGACCAAAACCCGAATCAAATGAATGTGCTCCTTGTTGCCGCCAAGAAGGAAATGGTCAGCGACTACATCCATCTGATCGAATTGGCCGGACTGCATACCGTGATACTTGATATTGATTCTTTTGCCTTGCAAAACATCTTTGAGTTTAATTATGCCACTGAGGAAGAAAGCGTTGCCCTGATTGATATCGGAGCCAGCAAAACTTCATTAAATATCCTTAAAGGTTATTCTTCTGTATTCATGCGGGATGTTTCACTTGGATGCGGCCAAATCAATCAACAAATCGTTTCGCTGGCAGACTGCTCTATAGAGGAAGCCGAAAAGATCAAACTTAGCGAGCAGTCGGCAATAATCTCTGCTGAAGATTTGGCGAACATTGTATCATCGGTTGTCTCCGACTGGACTACCGAAATAAGACGAGCCATCGACTTCTTTTATTCTACGTACCCTGATGATCATATTTCAAAAATTATTCTAAGCGGTGGCGGAGCCAACATCACGGAATTTCGACAACTTCTGTCTGATGAAATTTCAACGGAAGTTGAAATTATAAACCCCTTTGACAAGTTTTCTATAGAAAGTAGTGGCCTTGATTCTTCCTATCTTGAAAAAATAGCGCCGCAGGCGGCTATTTGTATGGGACTGGCAATAAGAAAAGTTGAATAAAAATGATACGAGTTAATTTACTACCTTATCGAACGAAGCGCAAAGTAGAAAATATACGCCGGCAGGTAACTGTTTTTGTGCTCTTTTTAACCATGGTCCTTGTGGCCATGTTCTACTACAGCACCATCCTGAATAATAAGATCGAAGAACTTGACGCTAAAATAGCTCAGATAAGTACTGAGATTGCCAGGGTTGAAAAAGACGCCAAAGAGGTAGATAGAATTAACGGCGAACTCAAAAAGCTAAAACAGAAGATAGCCGTTATTAAGGATCTTGAATCAAAACGCACAGGAGCTGTCCGCCTGATGGACGATATGACCCAAATGGTGGCCCATGAGACGGCAAGTTCAACTTCAGAGGATTTGGAAGGAAAAGAAGACAGGCCCTTCAAACGCTTATGGTTCACCAGCTTTCAAGCGAAAGGAGACCAAATTAGCATTAAAGGTATTGCCCTGGATAATAAAACAATAGCCGATTTCATGACCCGTCTTGAGTCTTCAAAACGTTTTGCCAACGTAAATTTACAGCGATCAAAAACACAGAAGGTAAAAAATTTGAATCTAAAAAGTTTTGCAATCTCCTGTACTAAAGCGGAAACGAAAAAGGATGAAAAAGGTAAAAAATAAATAGCTGCAACTTTAAGGCTAACGATGAAAAAAATCGATCTTTCTAAAATATCTAAAATAACTGAACCGCTCTTCAAAGCAATGGACAAGATCGGAAAACTGTCCAAGCTATACCGGCTTCTAATAAGTTTGGGAATCATCGTTTTGTTTGCCGGCCCGATTGTATATTTCTCGTATCTACCTAAAATGGAAAAAATAGATAAATTAACCGGGGATTATGAGGAGCTTGAACAAAAGCTTACAAGGTTTAAAGCAAAGGCCAGAAAACTGCATGCTGTTCGGAAAAAGTTCAAAGATGCCGAAAATGAATTCAAAATCGTCATGAAAGCGCTTCCCGAAAAAAAGGAGATTCCTAATTTGCTGGCGAGCATTTCAAGCTCCGGCCAGGATAGCGGCCTGGAATTTGCCCTTTTTGAACCCAAACCCGAAAATAATAAAGCTTTCTATGCTGAAATTCCTGTATCGGTTAAGGTCTCCGGAAGTTACCACAATGTTGCCATGTTCTTTGACAAAGTCTCAAGACTGTCCAGAATTGTCAACATTGACAATATCGGCATAACCGTTCAAAAGGGCACAACAAAAGGATTAAGCCTGACAGCATCATGTACGGCTATCACTTACCGGTTTCTTGAAAATAAAAGTAAGAAAAAGAAGGGAAAGTAAGTAGTTAAAAAAACAAACTCAATAAAACAAAACGAAAAGAACATCTGATTATGTTGAAATATCCTGCCGCCATACGTACCATTATCTATTTTTTGTGTTTATTATCCCTTATCTGGGGGTGTGACCAGCAGGCTGAAGCACCCCCCAAGCCCAAGGTGATTACCAAAAAAATAGTTGCCAAAAAGAAAGCGGCGGTTCCCAAAAAACTCCAGAAAGTAGACACGGCCAAGCCTGAAATAAAAAAGCAAGCTCCAGAACCCAAAGCGACTGTGGCGACCAAGCTAATGCCGAAGCCAAAAACTGCGGCTGTAGTAAAACAAATACCGAAGCCAAAAACGAAAATTGCGGTTGCCCAGCCCCCGGAGTCAAAAGTAAAAACCGCCCAAAAAACAACTTTAAAACCAAAAACCAAGCTTGCGGCTGTTACCACACAAGCCGAATCTGAAGCAAAGGACAAAAAGCTAGTAGCCTCCCTGGCCCCGACCGTTCAAAAATTAGTAGTACGTGACAGCACCAATATCTATAATCCGCAAGGGAAGCTTGATCCGTTCGAACCTTTACTTAAAGAAAAAGAGGTGGCGGCTGTAATGCCCAGGAAAAAAACTAAAAAACGCAAGCCGCTTACACCTCTTGAAAAGTTGGACTTGAGCCAGCTTAAGCTTGTTGGCGTAATCCGTTCTCTTAGTGGAAATAGAGCCTTGGTGGAAGATGCTACGGGGAAAGGATATGTCGTTACAAAAGGTACATATATCGGAACCCGTTCCGGCAAGATAGTAGATATTTTGGCGGACAGGGTCATTGTTGCCGAAGAGGTTGAAAACATTTACGGCAAGGTCTCTGTCCAAAAAAGGCCACTTATAATTCAGAAACCTCCTGGAGAGTAACATGAACTTTGAAATCAATAAATTGCTGCAAATAAGAGCCACAGCCTTCTTTATATTGATTGCAGTTATCCTCTTGGCTGGATGCGCTTCCAACCAAATGGCAACCAAGCAGACGGAAAAAGGTGCTGTTGAATCTATTGCGTCCAAACTTATCACCCAGATATCCACCACCGAAGATTCTGAAGCGTTTTCCGTAGGGATTAAAGGTAATCAATTGCTGTCATATACTTCCGTCAAACAGCCTGTTCCCCTGGGTGTACTGCTATATTTCCCGGAAACAGCCCTGGGCGACATCAATACGACCTACATGCCGGAGAGTGATTTAGTCGGTTCTATCAATGCTTCTGAACTGACTGACAAAGGGCATACATCCCGTATTGAAATTGCATTAAAACAAGAGGCTTCTTATGAAGTAATCCGCCAGGACAACGACCTCAAAATAATATTTAATAAAGTTCCACCGGCTTCAACCTCCCCTGAACAGGTTATTAAAACCCAAGAAGAAAAGCCGGCTGCTGAAACGCAGACGATGTCTGCGGCAGCAAGCACTGCAGTTGCAGTCCGGCTGGAATCGATATCTTCTGCTGAACTTGCAGACAGCATAAATATCTTTGTTAATGCCGATGGCACCATTAAAGATTACAAATTTTTCATCACCACCAGCCCGGCACGGATCATTTTTGACCTGTTTGGCGTCAAAAGCCCCTTTCAAAAAGAACAAACCATCCCTGTCGGCTCGAAATGGGTAAAGACTGTTCGTCATTACGGTTATCCCGACAGAGTCAGGGTCGTTCTCGATACAGCCGCAAGATACCTTTCCGCTGTTTCCGCCAATTCATCGGAAAACGGACTTGTAATTCAGGTGGGTTCCACAACAAAGACTGCCGCCGCGCCCGCGCAAGCTGAAATACAAACAGCGGCTTCACCTAAGGAAGTCAAACCTTTAGAAGTAGATGAATCTAAACCCGCATGGGTTAACCGCATAGATTTTTCCAGCGAAGAAGCCGGCAAATCGACCATTATTATTGGAACCACAAAACCGATTCAATACGATATCAAAAAGATTGATGAGAAAAAACTTCTGCTCAACCTTTATAATACTAATATTCCGGAGTATCGTCAGCGACCGATGATTACTACACGTTTTGCAAGTGCTGTTGATCGCATAACTCCCTTGCAAACACCAAAAATGAAGGAAATTTCCATGATTTCCATCGAGCTGCGGGAATCCGTGCCTTATGTGGCTGAACAGGTCAGTGATCTTTTGATGCTCCATTTCGAAGCGTCCTCAATACCACCTAAAACTCTTGATGAAGCCAAACTGCCACCCTGGCAAAAAGTTACGATGCAAGCGATGGCCGCAACTGCAGCCGGTGAACCGGAAATATCAGCAACGGCAACAGCTGCCCCACAACCCTCCGGCAAATTTACAGGAGAGAAGATCGCCCTGAATTTTTATCAAACCGATATCAAAAACGTGTTTCGCATTTTGATGGATGTAAGCAAAAAAAACTTTGCCATCGACAAAGATGTATCCGGATCGGTGACGTTAACATTTGACAAACCGGTACCATGGGATCAAGTCCTCGATCTGGTACTGAGGATGAATATGTTAGGAAGGGTTTATGAAGGTGATATAGTCCGGATAGCTACTCAGAAGACCCTCGAACAGGAAGCAACCCAAAAACAGACCGAACTGGCGACAAATCAGAAAGCAACCGCTCAAAAGATAGCGGCGGAACCACTGCTGACCGAGTATATTTCCGTCAACTATGCCGATGCCGGCGCTGACGTAAAGCCGCATATCGTACTGACCGAAGGACGCGGCAGTATTACGGTAGATACCCGCAACAATCAGATCATTATTACGGATGTGGCTGAAAAGATAAAACAGGCTAAAAAGACCGCAAAGCAAATTGACAAAGTAACGCCGCAGGTCATCATCGAAGCCCGGATCGTTGAAGCAAATACCACATTCCAAAGGGACCTCGGAGTCGATTGGACATTAACTCATGGCCCGTTTCCTGGAAGTTCCTCTGCCCTTGGAGGAGATTTGGCCTATAACGCGGCGATGAACCTTCCTCCAGCATCATACGTTGGAACCTTGGGCATTACTTTTAGTAGGCTGTTCGGTTCCCAGATGGTGTTAGACGCTAAACTTCAGGCTATGGAAAAGCAAAATAAGGTTAAGCTAGTTTCTGCGCCTACGATTCGCACATTAAACAACAAAACCGCTACAATAAAACAAGGGTATGAGTATCCATTTCAAACTGTCGTAGATGGCGAGGTGAATATTGATTTTAAGCCGATTGAGCTGACCTTAGAGGTTACACCACTTGTAACACCTGATGACCGAATATCAATTAAAGTATCGGTTAAGAAAAATGATGTTTATGAACAAACAGCTCAAGGCCCGGCCTTAAGTACGAATTCTGCCGATACAGAACTTTTAATTAATGACGGGGAAACAATTGTCATTGGCGGTATAGTTAAGTCTACTAATACCGTTACCGAACAAGGTTTTCCAGTGCTTTCGAAAATTCCGATCCTTGGATGGCTCTTTAAAACAGAGCTGAAATCCGAAACGAAAAACGAACTCCTTATCTTTATAACAACCAGGATTGTTAGGCTTGAACAAAAAGATGCTATTAAAGTGAAAGATTGATGTAAAGCGATAAAACCCACAAGCTTTGAATCCCCCCCCGCACCCACACCCAAAAAGTATCCATTGAATCAAGGGGGTTTTGGGGAGTATTTTAAAATCTATGACCGGCCTTTTTAAAGAAAACGAAACTTTTTACCAATAATTCTTTATCTTTTGCGCCTCTATTTGGGCTTTTCGCGATAGAGCCGTACCTGGAGCAAGTTCAGCAACCTTTTGATAAGCGTCCAATGCTTTTTTATAATTACG
>JABMQM010000468.1 GCA_013203195.1 Desulfobacteraceae bacterium
AGAACGTTCATAACTCCAAATTGATGCCCTTGGTTTCCGGTTTTATCCAGTTGATATAATTTGTATTCTGTACTGTACATAAAACATTAAAGCGGAAGTTTATAATATCGCCATTTTGCACTACGTAGGTTTTGCCTCCAGCCGTTTCCGGGCCAATTCAACCGCTTTGTGAAGTTTCTGCTCCAGCAGTTCACGTTTTGGCAGTTCGGTCATGTATTCGGCCACTTTTATTCCGCTTTTATCCAGTTGCAGCAGCTCTGTCTGCTCGCTACTTTTGTGACCCTGCTTTTTCGATACGATGATCCATCCTATGGCCCCCTCGTTCTTTCCCTCTGTGACGGGTTTATAGGGCTTTTGTAGTGTTCACACAGCATGAGCCATTTGCGAGCCGTTTCTCAAGTATCGGATTTTCTGCTGCATTTTGCGTACTTGGCGCACTTTTGGCGTATTGTATCCCTGCGTCCGTGTCCTGTTTGTCCAGTTTATGTCCAGTTTTTGGCGCCATGTCATGGGTTATTCCACTTAAGCGGGGGTCTTCACTTTGCTGCTACAGGTTGCGCATTTAGTGTTTTCGGTGATCATACCCGGCTCTTTTCACAGAGCAGATGCATTACGATGCGCACCAGCACATCCTTTTCCTCAGGACGGCTCTCAGCAATCATCAGGGTCATGGCCACCAGCGCCGCATCGGATATCAGACGTCCGCCGTCCGGATCGTAGAGTGCACCATTTCGTTCAAGGAACCAGAGGAACAAGGCAGCTGCAATGCGTTTGTTGCCGTCGACAAAGGCGTGATTCTTGACTAAGAAATAAAGCAGATAGGCCGCCTTCTTTTCAAGGCCCGGATAGAGATCCTTCCCGTCGAAGGTTTGCATCACTGCGCCCAAAGCACTCGCCAGACTTTTATCCTTTTCGATGCCGAAAACAGCAGATTCGCCAAACCGTCCACGCAACCGGTCGACTATTCGCAAGGCTTCCTCGTAGCTCAATATATGGATGACATCGCTCGTTCTGTCAGGTGCCTCCACGCGCTGATGATCGTAATCATCCAGCAGGTCCAGGGCATGACTGTATTCACTCACTACCTGAAGAAGCGCCCTGGCCTCGTCTCCCGAAAGGTCGCGCTGCTCCACAACGCCTGCGATCAGCTTGACGGTCTTGTCGAGTTCCCGTAGCCGCCGCTCATTGACCGTGTAGCCCTGGATGATATGATCTCGCAGGATTTTGGTCGCCCAGATCCGAAATTGGGTACCACGCTTGGAATTTACGCGATAACCGACGGAAATGATGGCGTCCAAGTTGAAGTATTCCACCTGATAGGTTTTCCCGTCTGCGGCAGTTGTTGCATATTTTGCAACAACTGACTTCCGCTCCAACTCCCCATCCTTGAAGACCTTGTTCAAATGGCGTGAAATCACGGACTTATCGCGGTCGAACAGGACGGCAATCTGATTAAGGTTCAGCCAGATGGTCTCCTTTTCCAGACGGACTTCCATTTCCACACCGCCGTCCGGGGCCTGGTAGATGACGATCTCGCCTCTGGGTCCGTCGGTCTTCATGCTGTGACCTCCTCCGTAATACCCTCCATGTCATCCGCGAAGATCATCTCCGTTCTCCAGCACGTCCTCGTGGGGTATCCGGGACGTTTATTTGTAACTAACTATTATAACTGCTTCATTTTGTATATTGGTTTTGGTGAATTATGCTAAGTGTGTGGTCTTGCCGGTTTTGGCCTATTCCCACTTTAAATACCATATTTTTTACCGTGCGTATTTCCCGGGGCCACAAAATACAAAACCCCATTCTCCACCCATTGGGAGCAACGGGGTTTTTGGGCGACCGTGGACCATTTCAAACCCTCTTTCCTTAGCGGGTTGAAAGAAGAAAATTGCTTTAGAAATACTGCCTGAATTTTGTTACACACACATCATCCAGAAGTCAACGAAAAAGGGGGGCTGGATACTGGTTGCAGCGAAGCGAAAATCCCGTCTTCAGCGGGAATACTGGTTTCTGGTTGCTCGATTCTGGTTGCTGGTCAAAGATCCCGCAGAATGCGGGATTGCGCGTCGTTATAGAGCCTTTCCGGCACCACTCCCAATCCACTCAACCCCGGAATCCAGATATTTCGGATATGGCTTCATTCTTCTGCTCTGGCTCCCAGCCGTTTCCGTGCCGATTCACTCAATGCCGCTGTCTTTGTATACTGGGTGCCGTTTCTTTTCTCTTATCTAATGCTGCCTGCCTTCATTGATTATTTTAAGCCCTTTTTCAGTTATACGATATTTTTGCAGACGGCTG
>JABMQM010000045.1 GCA_013203195.1 Desulfobacteraceae bacterium
CCGTAATTACACCGGAATTGGAGATCGCCGAAGCTAATCAGGCCTTTTTGGAAAAAATGGGCTATGCCCACGAAGATGCTATCGGCCGTAAATGCTATGAAATTTTTCAGCAAATTGCCCAGCCTTGCAGCAGCAAAGAACTCCCCTGCCCCTTAAACGAAGTCATCCGCAACAAACATCATTGCCGCCAGGTCCGCACCCGGCTTGCATCAGACAAAAAACAGCGCCATATAGAAGTCAACGTTTACCCCATCTGGGAAAAGGACGGCAAAATCTCCAAGTTTATTCATATCAGCCGTGATATTACCCAGCACAAAAGAAAAGAGGAAGAACTCACCCGGAGCCTGGAGCAGATGGTTGATGAAAGAACCCGGCAATTGAAAGAAACTCATGACAAACTGCTGCATCAAGACAAGATGGCCTCTCTTGGCAAGCTGTCTGCTTCCGTGGTCCATGAAATCAACAACCCCATTGCCGGAATATTAAACCTGACCAAGCTGATGCAACGAATTATTGCAGAAGAAGCCCTTAAGTTGAAAGAACTCGATCCATTCAACCGCTATCTGAACCTGATGGAAACCGAAACTAATAGAATCAGCCGCATTGTCTCTAACCTGCTCTCTTTCGCTCGAGAATCCAAGATGGAATTTAACGAGCTGAACCTTAACCGGTTGATCGAAAAAGCGCTTTTCTTGAATTCGAATCTTCTTAAAATCAGCAGCGTCAAGGTTGCAATGGATCTTGACCAGCAGATGCCTGATATTGTCGGCTCAGAAGACCAGCTTCAACAGGTTGTTATGAATATCATCTCCAATGCCGCCGAAGCTGTTGAACCCGCCGGCGAAGGGATTTTAAGCATTACAACCCGGCATCTGCCGAAAACCGATAAGATTGCTGTCAGTTTCCACAACACCAATTCTTTCATACCACAGGAAAATTTTTCTAAAATTTTCGAACCTTTTTTCACCACCAAAAAAAAGGGTAAGGGGGCCGGACTCGGGCTTTCCGTTGCTTTCGGCATTATTAAGGAGCACGACGGTACCATTTTTGTGGAATCAAACCAGGCAAAAGGTACGACCTTTACCGTTAGATTTCCCATAAAACAGTCGTCGGTTGGGCTATCACAAGATGGAGGTCCACATGAACAGCACTAAAATCCTCATCGTCGATGACGAACTAATCATGCGAGAGTCTCTGGCCGGATGGCTTGAACGCGACGGCCACGTTGTCGAAACGGCAGCCAGCGGTGAAGAAGCGCTGCAAAAATTAAAAGAATACCATTTTGAAATCATGCTGGTTGATATCAAGATGGAAGGCATGAGCGGGCTGGATGTTTTAACAAAGGTAAAAGAGAGTGATCCTGATGTAGCCGTAGTTATGATTACCGCCTACGGATCCATTTCCACAGCCATTGAGGCCATGAAGAACGGAGCCGTTGATTATCTCCTCAAGCCTTTTGATCCCAATGCTTTGGGGGTGCTCATTGACAAGATCACCGAACATCAGGCCCAGGCACGTGAAATCCTCTATCATAGAGAGCAATATAAGGACAGAACCCGCTTCGAGAGCATGGTGGGCCAGTCCAAACCCATGCAGGAAATCTTCGACCTGGTACAGGATATTGCGCCCACGAACTCCACGGTTATGATTACAGGTGAAACCGGTACCGGCAAAGGATTGGCGGCCAAGGCCATCCATACCAACAGCCCCCGCTGTGACGGACCGTTTGTAGTTGTCAATTGCGGTGCCATTCCCAAGCACCTCATGGAGAGCGAGCTGTTCGGCCACCAGAAAGGGGCTTTCACAGACGCCATAGAAACTAAAAAGGGCCGTCTGGAATTGGCCCACGGCGGCACGCTCTTTTTGGATGAAATCGGTGAAATCAGCATGAGAATGCAAATTGATCTTTTGCAGGTGCTGGAAGACCGCATCTTTTATCGGGTCGGCGGCACCCAGCCCATTGAAGCCTATTTCCGTGTTATTGCCGCCACCAACAGAAACCTCGAAGAAGCCGTCAAGGCCGGAATATTCAGAGAAGATTTATACTACCGTCTGAATGTGATTTCCTTTAGCATGCCCACGCTGCGCGAACGCAAAGAAGACCTTCCGCTGCTCACCGAACACTTCATCCGCCGTTATGCACAAGAAACCAACAAGAACATCGACCGGGTCAGCAGGGAGGCCATGGATGAGATGATGCTTTATGAATGGCCGGGCAATGTAAGAGAATTGGAAAATGCCATTGAACGGGCCGTGGTTATGAGTAAAAGCCGCGAAATTCAACCGGACGATTTGCCTATTTTTCGCCCTGAACATCTAGCTGACCCCCACGGCAACACCCTTAAAGAAATTGAAAAGACCCATATTGTTCACACGCTCGATGAGAACCAATGGAATATCGCCCAGAGTGCGAAAATTCTTGGCATTGATCGCTCCACCCTGTATAGCAAAATCAAACGCTACCAAATAAGCAAACCGGCTTGAATACCCTATCCGAACATAGCATTTTGATTTCTCCGGTCGAAGAGCTGGCTCCCGAGCTTTTGAACCCGGTTGTCAGGGATATACAGAAAATATTCGGCTATCGAACCGCAATAAAATCTCTTTTGCAGGATGTAGAGTTTGCTCTGGATACAGGCCGCAGCCAGTACCATTCGACTTTCATTCTTAAAAAACTGGCCGGCCTGGCGCCGGCCGGGGTTGTCAAAATCCTTGCCATCACCCGCGTAGACCTGTTTATTCCTATCTTGACCCACGTTTATGGAGAAGCACAATTGGGGGGGAAAACCTGCATTATATCAACACACCGGCTCAATGAAGGCCTGGCCACGAGCGCCGTTGAAAGCTTTAGCCGGCGCGTTGTCAAGGAAGCCATTCATGAACTGGGCCATACATTTGATCTGCGCCATTGTCAGGATCACGCCTGCATTATGCATTACTGCCGCAGCATCAAAGATGTGGATCGCAAGTCTGATCAGTTTTGCCGGTATTGCCGGATCCTGCTTGCCGATGAAATAAAGCGTCTGTCATCCACATAACTCAAGCCCATATTGCATGAACTATTGTACTATAACACAAAAGATTAATATGCTAACATTCAGTAAACAAAGAGAGACAATTTTATTCAGACAATGACTTATTCGGTCAAGAGGAATTTATGAAACCCAAAATAATTGTTCATGGGGGCGCAAGGAGGTCCGGCAACAACGAATCCGAACGCAAAACAGATGTCATCAACGCCTGTAAAACAGGCTATGAAGCATTGTTGGAAAAAGATGCGGTTGAAGCCGTGGAGATTGCCATACGCAACTTGGAGGCTTCAGAATATCTGAACGCCGGAGTCGGTAGTTATCTTCAATTAGATGGAAGGGTTAGGATGGATGCATCTATCATGAAGGATGATTTGTCTGCCGGTGCTGTAATTGGTATTGAAGATGTGGAGCATCCCATATCCGTTGCCAGAAGAGTTATGGAGACTACCCAGCATGTGATATTGTCGGGACCGCTTGCCACCGACTTTGCACATTCCGAAGGCTTCCCCAGGTTTGATCCGAGAACCAAACCTAAGATAAACCTGTGGATGGAAATCATGGATGAATTTCGCCAAAAAACGACGTATGAACAAATATTTCACGTAGATAAATATCTCAAAGAAGGTAGCCTCAACCTTGGAACGGTCGGCTGCGTTGCTATGGATGCCAACGGCAACATCGCTGCCGGTACGTCCACGGGCGGCCTCAAAATGAATGTTCCCGGCAGGGTTGGGGATTCGGGCATCATCGGTGCCGGAACCTACTGTTCAAAATTCGGAGGTGCGTCATGCACAGGACATGGTGAAAAAATCCTCATTCTATGTTTGGCAAAGAAAGTATTGAATTACCTGAAACATAAAAGGGCGGGAAACGCGATGGATGCCACCAAATACGGCGTTGAAGAATTGAATTCTTTACAGGCCCCTGGTGGTATTATCTGCATCGACCAAGAAGGCAATATCGGGTATGCCCACAATACCGCAATGATGACAATGCATTATATCGAGTAATCCTTCTGCTCCCTTGGCATGCCGGAATTATTTTTCCCCATGCAGGGATACTCATTAAGAACTGACTGTTCCTAAATTAAATAAACAAGAATTAAAAGTTCTTGTTTTTTTACCCGCCATAAAATTTCATTCAGTCCTAACCATCTATCTTTTACCGGAACAATAAAAGCATAAGAAGGCTGAAGTTCGAGAACCAATGATTCTGATTCGAATTTTAACCTTTCCAAGATAAAATTGCAATGTCAGCCTCTTAACACATGGCATGTTTATTGCTATTCATTTTTTAATGCAGGCTGTTACGGCTATTGGAAACGAAATGGAGAACCTTGATGCTGTTGATGCCGGTTTTTTAATTAATTCGGTTTTTTGCTCCCGATCTCTTGGCACCTAATCTAATTAAAGGTAAGCATTCGTTATGGAACAGAGAATGAACCGAAAAACTAATCACGTGGACTTCCGGGAAGTTGGCTCTAGTCCAGGTAGTTTTGCCCGATCCGCGCGGACCTAAAAGGAAAAAGCTCTGTTTTGGGGATTTGAATATTCGTTTCAGCATAAGTTGGCACCATCGCCGTCGTTTTTTGACGTAAACTGACGACAACACATACAATAAGCAACGTTTTGTCAAGACCGGTTTCACCCCTGAACGCTACGAAAAATTATTCAGCGGCGAGTACTCAAATTAGTTATTGCAATGCAATCGCCTTTTCCGGACAGATTTCCTGGCAGCAGAAACAGACAATGCAGGTGTCGGCGTCCACTTCAGGGATGTCGCCGTTCATGGACAAGGCCGACACCGGACACTGCTCGATGCATGCTTCACAGGCGGTGCAAAGGTCCGGATCCGCCTGAGGTCGCGGCAGCGTTTTATTGTGAAGCATTTCCTGGATGGCGTCGTTTTCCATGATGGCTTCGCCGCCCAAGGGAGGAATTTTAAAATC
>JABMQM010000046.1 GCA_013203195.1 Desulfobacteraceae bacterium
CACTTTAAGTATGGGTCCACGGTTGTCTTCCTTCGCATCTTTTACCAGTGTCAGGGCATACTGGTGGTTAAATTTTAAATCAGGATCGTTTGGCCTCAGTTTTAAGGCACGTTCGTACCATAACATAGCGTTGCCAAGATCGCCGCTTTTCAAATAAGCATTGCCGATATTATAAAACATCTTACCGTTTTTAATACCAGCAGCGATGATTTTGGAAAACTCGGCAATTGCCGCGTCATAGTTTTCGGCGTCATAGTTTTTAGCACCATCAAGAAATGCACGCGTCAGCTCATCGGCCTGAATCGGGGCTGCCAAAAAAGCTACCAGCAGCAGGCTCCAGATGCTACGTTTTAGAATCATCATCGCAATAAGCTCCTGACAAGCTGATTGGTCTCATGCAAAAGATCCGATTTAACGGCTGCGTTCAGGCTTAACCCGCCGTACCTGGCTGATTCAATTTTTTTCAATAATTCGGCCGCCTGGGTACCGGTCGCATCAGAGTGCCCGCTGCGGCAAAGGATCTCCTCAGCCTCGGCATACGTCAGAGACTCGCCCTTAGTGCCGGCGGTCGCCAAAATCGCCGCAACAAGTGCCCGGTAAAGATTAGCCAGAAATTCTTCCCGGGAGACCTCGACCTTGCGGGCCTCTTTTAATGCATTCTCAGCCCTTTGCGCCATAATGCCGGCAGGATCATCACGTTTTCGGCTTAATTTAAGTGCAGCCAATCCTGCCAGGTAAAGCAGAAACGGTGCTGCCAGCATGATAATGAATTGGGACAGATTCATAGATGTATGGCTTTCCAACACATCCAGCTCTTCTTTCAAAGGCAGAATATCGCGACCGGTAAACTCAACCTTTTTCTTTTTAAGCCTGAGCTGTTCCTGAACAGCAGGAGCGCTGAAAATTTCCATCTTCTCTTTCTCGGCGGCCGGATTGGCCGTCAGGGTATACGGCTGGGTGGAAAGTGTCTGGTATGCACCTTTTGAAACATCAAAATAGCTGATTTGAACCGGCTCTATCGTATAAATTCCGGGTTTGACGACCACAAGAGCCGTGCGAAAGACTTTTTTTCCGGAAAAGCCCGATTCATCCACATTGATATGCTCTTCAGGATTGTCGGCATAAACCTTAAAGGCATCCGATACAGTGACTTCCGGCGGGAGGGCATCCATAATATTGCCGCTGCCCTCGACAATAATAGCCAACGTTGTCGATTCCCCAACTCGTATTTCAGTATTTTCAAGCCCGGCCTGGATCTTAAATTCTCCCACAAGACCGGAAAATTTCACATCCCCGTTGTAGGCCGGCAACGGCCTGACATTGATGTTAAACGCTTCCGTGGATAGTATTTTGGGTTCCAGTTCAGCCTGCCCGAAAAAGGGATCGTCAAAAAACGAATCCAAAAGTGAACGTCTGCGTCGCTGCTTGCGCTGCACAACATCACAGCTGAGTCTACCCGGATCAATCGTCACCATACCGGATTTGAGCGGAACCAGCACATAGGAAAGCTCGGAAACAGTATACTCCTGTTCGTTAATAACCTTTTGATATGATTTAGTATCGCCGACTTCCTTGGAAGTGAATCCTGAAAAATCGGGTTTCTGTAATTTAGCATTGGCAAGCCGTAGCGTGGTGTATAGCCTAAAAGTGTAGATAATCTGCTGGCCCTCAAAAGGGTTTTCTTCTGAAACTTGCGCGCGGACAAACAGATCGCTACTCTCGGTCTCTGCTTGAGGCTGCCTTGAAACCTGAACGACGATCGCCCGCGTCTGGAGGGATTTGCCGGCGGAAACGGCCGTCAACGGCGGAATAACCAAGCGGCCTTCCCGCAGCGGTATGAGCACGTAATTATAACGTACCTCACGTGACATGCTGCCGTTAACGATGCTGACACTGGTACTTGTACCCCTGGCAATAACCTCAAAGTCCCGGATTGCGGAGACATCTACCTCGGCATCACCGCCGCTTACGGTCACCGTCAGGTTAACCGACTCTCCCATAGCAGCATGCGTCCGGTCGACAACAGCCCGGATATCCGCGGCACGGACCCATACCGGAAACATAAAAATCAAGATTATTACCAAAGATATCTTTTTCATTAAACCCTGTTCTTTTATCCCCTCAAGGCCCGAAGAGCCGCTCCTCAAACGCAGTGCTCCTCAAGCATAGCGGCTCCCTTCTTGGGCCCTGTCCTTTTTTCCCCTCAAGGCCCGAAGG
>JABMQM010000005.1 GCA_013203195.1 Desulfobacteraceae bacterium
CTAAAGAACATCATGCCGTAACTTGCGGGATCCTGGGAAATCTCGATTCTGCCATTGCCGCGCTGGTGGATATGAGCATCCATCTTGCGGGAACCACTAAGTTGTGCCTGGACCATGAGCCCCATTCGTCGCAGATGGCCGGCTCTTTGTTCGAGCAAGCGGCCTTTCTTTTTTTAGAGGCGCTAATTCTGAACCTTTACCAGGAAAGCGGCAAGGATGTGGGACCCCTTTCACCACGACACGCAGTTATTGAATAAAGGAGGCAAAAATGAAACCGATCCTGCAACTGGCCTTAGATTTTGTAGACCTGAAGCGAGCTTTGAAAAGCGCTCAAGCCGGAGTTGCCGGCGGAGTTGATTGGCTTGAAGCGGGCACACCTCTGATCAAGAGCGAAGGGCTTCACGCCGTCCGGGAACTGCGCCGACTTTTTCCTGACACTACCATTGTCGCCGATATGAAGATTATGGATGCCGGACGGGTGGAAGTTGAAACTGCCGCCAAAGCCGGTGCAAATATTGTAGATGTGCTGGGTGCATCCAGCGAGGCTACTATCAGGGAGTGCATCCAGGCGGGCAAAAACTATGGCGCCAAGATTGTAGTGGATATGATTGCGGTGGATGACGTCCTGTCCAGAGCAAAGCTTGTTGAGGATCTGGGGGCCGACTATGTGTCGGTCCATTGCGCCATTGACGAGCAGATGGAAGGCAAGGATCCTTTTGATACGTTGCGGCAGATAACCCGGGCATTGTCGATTCCGGTGGCGGTGGCCGGCGGCATTAATTCCGAAACAGCCACCGACGCGGTGGAGGCCGGTGCCGCCATTGTCATTGTGGGCGGTGCCATTACCAAGGCCATGGATCCCGAACAGGCAGCCCGGGACATTCGTAAAGGCATCGATACCAAAGAAAGCATTAGCACGACCCTTTTTAAAAGAAGAGGCGAAACGGAAATTCGCCAAATTTTGGAACAGGTGTCGGCAGCGAATCTTTCCGATGCGTTGCATCGCGGCGGTGTTTTGCAGGGAATCCGGCCTCTTTATCCAGGTATTAGGATGATCGGCCGGGCCGTTACCGTCAGAACGTATCCGGGAGACTGGGCCAAACCGGTCCAGGCCATTGACGTGGCAGAGCCGGGTGATGTTGTCGTCATTGATGCGGGCGGGGCGGGGCCGGCCCTCTGGGGAGAACTGGCAACCCAATCAGCCGTGCAGCGGGGCCTGTCCGGCGTCGTCATTGACGGCGCTCTTCGGGACAGCCCCGAAATCATAGCCATGAAATTTCCGGCTTTCAGCCGGCTTGTGATGCCTAACGCCGGCGAGCCCAAAGGATTCGGAGAGATCGGCGTACCGGTGACGGTCGGCAATATGCGCGTTGAACCGGGCGATTGGCTGTTGGGCGACGACGACGGGGTGGTGGTGCTGCCAAAGTCCATTGCCGTGGAATATGCCAACCGTAGTATGGATGTGCTGGAGAAGGAAAACCGCATCCGGGAAGAAATCAAAGAAGGGAGCACCTTGAGCAAGGTGATTGAACTTCTGCGCTGGGAAAAGAAATAAAAATGATACAATTAATCAGAGGTTTTAAAGATATCCTGCCGGGAGAAGTAGAACTTTGGCAAAAGATCGAAAAGACGGCCGTTGAGCTTTTGGAGGACTTTGGCTTTAAGGAAATCCGCATTCCGATTATGGAGCGCACCGAGCTGTTTGCCCGAAGTATCGGGGAAGATACCGATATTGTGGAAAAGGAAATGTATACCTTTCCCGATAGAAAAGGGGACCTTCTGACCCTGCGGCCGGAAGCAACAGCATCGATTGTGCGGTCCTATATTCAGCACAAACTGTATGCCCAAGATCCTGTCCGCAAATTTTACACTATTGGCCCCATGTTTCGCAGGGAAAGACCCCAAAAAGGGCGCTACCGGCAATTTTACCAGATTAATGCCGAAATTTTCGGTGTGGATTCCGCCCTGGCAGATGCTCAGCTCATTTTTATCCTGGCAACGTTGTTTGCAAGACTGTCGGTTACGGATGTTCAGTCCCATATCAACTCCCTGGGTTGTCCGGCGTGCCGACCCAATTTCAAGCAATCATTAAATCAATTTTTGTCAGGCGTAAAGGACAGGCTTTGTGCGGATTGCAACAGAAGGCAAATCCGTAACCCGCTGAGAGTTCTGGACTGCAAAGTTCCTGCTTGCAAGGAAGCCATAGAGGGAGTACCTTCCATTCTCGATTCTTTGTGTCCGGAGTGCCACCGGCAATTTGAAATTTTAAAGAATGCCCTTGAAAGGCTCGATGTTCCGTATATAGTCGACAAACGCCTTGTTAGAGGGCTTGACTATTACTCCCGGGCAACTTTCGAGATCAAAACCGGTTTGTTAGGGGCCCAGGATGCCGTGGCCGGCGGCGGCCGTTACGACGGCCTCGTTAAAACTCTGGGTGGACCGGATCTTCCGGCCACCGGATTTGCCATCGGTTTTGACAGACTGGCAGAGCTAATAGCCGACAGCAAAGTTGACAATGCTCGACAGCTGGACATTTTTGTGGCCTCACTCGGTGAAAAAAGCAGGGCGCTGGCTTTTGAATGGTCCTGTGCGTTCGGCCTTGCAGGGATACAGGTCGAAATGGATATGAGTAACCGGAGTCTTAAAAGTCAAATGAAGCGGGCTAATAAGTTTGCAGCCAAACATACGTTAATCGTAGGGGAAAACGAGCTTGAACAGGGTGCGGTTATTCTGCGCAACATGGCAACCAAAGATCAGGTTTCAATTCCCATCGAAAATCTTGTGGAGAATGTAAAAGCGAAATTAGCAGTATAATTGGAACACATTCCAGATAGCAAAATTTTTTTTCACCGCGAAGTACACGCAGAAACACGAAGATTTCTTACTTTATTCACCTTCGTGACTTTCGTGGTCTTCGTGGTTAGAATGAACATGACCTGTTTGGTTCCGGCCTGTCCCGCTTGCGGGGGTTGTCCGGATTAAGTTGAAAGGAGTTTAGCAATTGGCAGATCTACTTGGAGAAATGAGAAGAACCCACACCTGCTGCGAACTGGGTGCAGCTGACGTCGGCCGGGAAGTGGTGCTGATGGGATGGGTGCAGCGCCGCAGAGATCATGGCGGAGTCATATTTGTCGATTTGCGGGACCGCAACGGCCTAACCCAGATCGTCTTTAATCCAACTGTGGATCAAAAGATCCATGCTAAGGCCCATGAGATTCGGAGTGAATATGTGCTGGGTGTGCGCGGCAGAGTGGAAAAAAGACCCGCAGGTATGACCAACCCCAATCTGGTTACCGGCGAGATTGAAGTCATGGTGACGGAGTTGAAAATATTAAATGCAGCTCAAACCCCTCCTTTTCTAATCGAGGATGCTATCGACGTGTCGGAAATGATTCGCCTGAAATTTCGGCATATCGACCTTCGCCGCCCCCAACTGCAAAAAAATATTATCCTCAGACATAAGGCCGCCCTGGCGGTGAGACAGCATCTGAACGGACTTGGTTTTCTGGACATTGAAACGCCGGTGTTAACCGGCAGCACCCCTGAAGGCGCCAGAGACTATCTGGTGCCCAGCAGAGTTAATCCGGGACAGTTTTATGCCTTGCCGCAGTCGCCCCAGATTTTTAAGCAGCTTTTGATGATATCCGGATTTGACCGCTATTATCAAATTGTGCGCTGCTTCAGGGATGAGGATCTGCGGGCGGACCGCCAGCCGGAGTTTACCCAGATTGATTTGGAAATGTCCTTTGCAGGCGAAGAAGATGTCATGCAGGTGATCGAAGGGCTGATGAAACACATCTTTATGGATGTTATGGGGCTTGAAATTAAAATCCCCTTTGCCCGTATGCCATATACCGATGCCGTCGGCCGCTTCGGCCTTGACAAACCGGATATCCGTTTTGGATTAGAACTGCAAGATGTCTCTGACATTGTCGCAGATTCAGGGTTCAAACTCTTTTCCGGCGCCGTAAAAAAAGGAGGCGTCGTCAAGGCGCTGAATGCCAAGGGCTGTATCGATTTTTCTCGCAAAGAAATTGACGATTTGACTGATTTTGTGGCGATTTATCGAGCCAAGGGCCTGGCGTGGATAAAAATCCGGGAAGATGCCTGGCAGTCGCCCATTGAAAAGTTTTTTACAAAAAGCGAAAAAGAAGCTTTGGCCGAGCGCCTGGACATAGAACCCGGCGATCTGGTCTTTTTTGTGGCTGATCATCTCAAGGTTGCCAATGAAGCTCTGGGTCATCTTAGAAACCTTATAGGTAAAAAGCTGAACCTGATAGACGAAAGTGAATTCAGTTTTGTATGGATTACCCGTTTTCCACTGCTGGAATACAATGAAGACGAAGGCCGGCATCAGGCCCTGCACCACCCGTTTACCGCGCCCCTGGAAGAAGATTACGCCTTGCTCAAAGATGAGCCTCTGGCAGTCAGATCCCGCGCTTATGACCTTGTGTTAAACGGCTCTGAAATCGGAGGCGGCAGCATCCGTATTCATGATAAGGATATTCAGGAAAAGGTATTTGAAGCCCTGGGCATGGACCGGGCGACCTACGAAGCAAAATTCGGATTCCTGCTCTCAGCACTGGAATCCGGTGCGCCACCACACGGCGGTGTTGCCCTGGGGTTCGATCGGCTGGTGATGATCCTGTGCGGGCAGCCTTCCATCCGTGACGTGATTGCTTTTCCAAAAACCCAAAAAGCGGCCTGTCTGCTCACCGATGCGCCGGCTGAGCCCGACAAAAACCAGCTTGCCGAGCTTTCTTTGAGGGTCACGAAAAGCTGATGGCGTCGCAAAAAGTCCCATCTACTGCGTTGTAGTATTTTTTCAGAGACTCGGCATAC
>JABMQM010000469.1 GCA_013203195.1 Desulfobacteraceae bacterium
GGAGCGGCCTGGCGGCCTTGAGGGGTATTGGCAAAAAAACTTTTTCCCGTTTCAAAGATCTCTTTCCAAATAGGGTGACTGATGACAGTATTACGCCTTAAAACAGTTTTTTTGATCACAATCGTGTCCATTATTATTGCCCCGGCAGTATGCCGAGCAGAGTATGATTATATTGATATTACCAATCCTTTTTTAAGAAAAATTCCAATTGCTGTACCTGTATTCAAGAACACGTCACCTGACGAAACTGCAGCACAGGTAGCACGACAGGCACCTGATTTACTCTCCGAGACTTTGGAATTTACCGGTTATTTTAAGATGCTTGACCGTGAAGCCTTTCTTGTTGACCCGCAATCCGACACTATCTATTCAGTGGTTAACTTCCATAATTGGACCGGTATCGGTGCAGAGCTTTTAGTCACCGGCCAAATTCTGGTTATTGATAATCTGGTTGAAATGGAGCTTAGACTGTACGACACTTTTAAAGAAAAACTGTTGGTGGGCAAAAGATACAAGGGATGGCTTAAAGATCAGCGTAAAATGGTACGCCGTTTTTGCAGTGAAGTGATATTTTTTTTAACCGGTGACAGAGGGTTTTTTGACAGCGAAATCGCTTTTGTTTCCAATGGTTCGGGGAACAAGGAAGTTTACATTTGCGATTTTGACGGTTATAATCCCAGACAAGTAACAGATACAAAAAGCATCACACTTTCACCGGCTTGGTCGTCGGACGGAAAATGGATCGCTTACACCTCATATATCAACGGCAACCCGGATCTTTATATAAAAAACTTGAAAGAAAAGCGAGGCGCTGTTGTTGCCAAAAAGGGCATTAATACAACTCCTAGCTGGGTTCCGGGCAAATTTGAATTAGCTGCTACCCTTTCATTTTCGGGCGACCAGGAAATTTATCTGTTGACCGGAACCGGGAAAATTATTAAAAGATTAACATATACTTGGGGAATTGATGTTTCACCGACCTGGTCCCCGGATGGCAAAAAAATGGCCTTTGTTTCCAAAAGGTCGGGTACCCCTCAGATTTATATAAAAAATATAGAATCCGGCCAGGCTGAAAGATTAACGTTTATAGGGCGTTACAATACACAGCCAAGCTGGTCTCCCAAAGGGGACAAGATAGCGTATTCGGGTATGGACAAGGGTCGGAGTAATATCTGGGTAATAGGTATTGACGGCGATGATCCGGTTCAATTGACACATAATGAAGGGGGCAACGAATCGCCGACGTGGTCTCCGGACGGAAGCCTGATTGCCTTCAGTTCAACTCGGGAAGGACCCTCAAGAATCTATGTTATGACTGCTTATGGAACTGACCAACGGCGGTTACTTACATTGCCGGGTAAGCAGACAGAACCAAAATGGTCACCAAGACTTATAAATAAATAAGGTACTATATTTTTAAAAGGAGGTAAAAATGCGAAAAAAGTTGTGGATAATTTTGGCCCTGTTATTTGTAATCCCTGGATTGCTGTTTACGGTTTCGTGTGCAAAAAAGACTGTCAAGGATGAAACTGCCATGCAACAACAGGCAGAGGAAGAGGCGCGCATCCAGGCCCGCGAGGTTGAACAGCAGGAAAGGCAGCGGAGTATGGAAGAAGAACGTTTGCAGGAAGAAGCAAGACGTAAGGTGATGGCTGCCCAAAACAGGTTTTTGAATGACGACATTCACTTTGAATTTGACAGCTCCAATCTACTTCCGGAGGCACAGGAAATTTTGAGGTGGAAAGCGGCATGGCTGCAGAAAAATCAAAATGCTCAAGTGACTATTGAGGGACACTGTGATGAGCGCGGTACCAGCGAATACAACCTTGCTCTGGGTGATCGGCGAGCCAACAGTGCCAAATCCTATTTGATGGATCTTGGTATTTACGGGTCAAGGCTGAAAACTATCAGTTACGGCGAAGAACGTCCGGCAGATTATGGTTCCAATGAAGAAGCCTGGGCAAAAAACAGACGGGCGCATTTCACGCTTGAATAGGACTTTTTTACCGGATTTCCTTAATGGCTTATAAAAGGTCTTGAAAATCGGCAAGCGGCTGACAGGCTGCCGCTTGTCTGCCGTTAGCCAACAGCCCGCCTTTTACGGCGGGCTGTTTTTTGGTAAAACACCGACGGTGTAAATACAATGAATCAACGTGCATTTCAAACCATTGTTTTTGCTTTATTAGGGATGATAATACTGCCGGGGTGTGCAGGTCAGCAGGATGTTTTAATCCTTGACAATCGCCAGTCTGTGATCGAGGAGCGTAGCATCGCGACAGAACAACAGAGCCTGCAGCTCGAATCGCGTCTTGATGAATACATTAAAAACGGGGAGGATCTAAGAGAACGATCTGCCGGCCAAAATGTATTGATCGATCAGCTCAAAGGAGAGATCCGCGTATTAAGGGGGAAGCTGGAAGAAACGGAATATCTGCTCAAACAGAAAATTAAGGCTTTTGAAGGTTCAAAAGGCAAGCGAAAAGATCAGCTCGATAGAACTGAGCAGATGATAAGCGCAAATATGGATCGAATTATACATATAGAACAGTACCTTAATCTTGAAACAACAGAGTCTGAATTAAAACTTGAAAAAGGGCCCCAGACAAAATCCGACATTCTTTCTAAAAAAGAACTTTCAGCAGACAAAATCTACAAGTCGGCAAAGCAGGCTTTTGCTCAAAGTGATTTTGAAACAGCCCGGGAAGAGTTTCAGCAGTTGCTGCAACTATATCCGCAATCACCGCAGGCTGATAATGCTCAATTTTGGCTTGGTGAAACCTATTACCGTGAAAAGTGGTATGAAAAAGCCATCTTAGAATATCAGAAGGTCATAGAAAAATATCCAAAAGGAAATAAAGTTCCGGCCTCTCTCCTCAAGCAGGGTCTTGCCTTTTTCAGCCTTGGCGACAAAGCTAACACCCGTCTGATTCTAACGGAACTGGTAAAAAAGTATCCAAAATCGAATGAAGCCAAGATCGCAAAACAAAAATTAAAAAAGTTAAAGCCTTAAAAT
This sequence comes from Desulfobacteraceae bacterium, assembly GCA_013203195.1. Taxonomy (GTDB): domain Bacteria; phylum Desulfobacterota; class Desulfobacteria; order Desulfobacterales; family UBA11574; genus Desulfatibia_A. Next base: position 3,014 of record JABMQM010000469.1, read on the forward strand.
GTAAACTTATTTGAGTAGTCGAGGAGTTTTTGCTGCAAGACCGCTCAATGGATAATCATATTTTAAACAGTATGAACTATAGTGCGTCGCATATGAATTGATA
>JABMQM010000470.1 GCA_013203195.1 Desulfobacteraceae bacterium
TAAATCAAACAAAGTAAAGCATAAAATGCGCTTTAAAACAAGTAAAACTCAAAATCTTCGTCGGTGACATATGCTCTAACTGGTTGAAATTAAACGCTTCTTGCTTTTCGGTCAGGCACTAGATAGGATGTCGAGTGGATATTCCCTGCTTGGCTTAAAGTCCCTTGTCCATGTCTTTTGCCATTCTTGTGCCCACCTTTAAATTTTCTACCATCAGTATAGGTTAAAGTCCCTTGTCCGTCTTTTTTGCCATCTTTATATCCACCTTCGTATCTTGAACCATCAGTGAGGGTGTAAGTCCCTTGCCCATCAAATTTATCATTCTTGAACCCACCTACATATTTTTCACCATCAGGAAAGGCATATGTTCCTTGTCCGTTTCGTTTACCATCCTTGAAGTTCCCCACATATTTTTGACCACCAGGAAGGGTTTCAATTCCTTGTCCATTCTCACAATCCCCTTTGATACATTCTCCAAAAGTGTTTATCGGAAGGGAACAAACCAAAAACAGGAAAGAAATAAACAGGATACTATTTTTCATTTTACATCCCTCCATTCAAATCACAAAGGAAATACAGGGGCAGCCCTTGACATAGGACATATTTCCAACATCATCTTTTGACTTCCCTCTTATGACACAATGATTATCTATTTTTCTTCTAAAATTCAATGTCATATCAAAAGTTCACCTTCCACTTCCACAAATCATTTTAAATATGTCCCATGTCAAGGGCTGACCCCTCTTCATTAATCTTATCACGAAATGCATTTTCAATTAAGCTTCCGTTCTGTGCACCTTGCCAGTATAAAGTAGAGTCAAAGATTTCATCGTCTGATAGCCCACCTTCAATTTTCTTTATATTCTTGATAACTAGTGGAGCATAGATGAGTTTGACTGCATCAAGTATTCTTTCTGCTATTTCTACATCGTATCTATAGGTTTTTGCCAGATTCGCGTCTGGCTTAGTCGGCCATCCATTGCAGTCAGGGTATCTTTCTGCAAGGTATTCCAATATCGCTAAAGAATCCCATATTACTAAGCTACCATCCATTAGCACTGGAACCTTATAACCTGAAAAATATGGTTCTAAAAGCTTTGTTGTATTTTCCATATATAATGGTATGCGTTTTTCTGTGAACTTTATCCCCATATTTTTCATATATATCCAAGGTCTGAGAGACCAGGACGAATAGTTCTTATTTCCAATTACCAAAGTTAATTCGGACATTGACAACTCCTTTGAAACTTAACGTCGCATTCACCCGTTTATCAGGTGAAAGGCGTGGTTGGGACGTTTGGTTAAAAAGGCATAGGTGTCAACAGTGTAGGCCTGCTGCCCCCTGCTTTTCCATGGGTCAATAGTAGACCCCTTTTATTTTGACAATGGGTCAAGAGTAGATGCCTCCTTTTCTAAACTGGTCCGATGCCCTTTAACCACTCCCAGGTAAACCCGGCCACGTCCTCCCATCCCGGCTCACAAACCACCATGTGGGCGTGCCCATCAAAGCATTTGTAATTGTCTGGAAATGCGCCGTACTTTTTGGCTACCTTTTTACCCACCGGAGCCGGTGTGATGCGGTCTTCCTTGCCAGATATCACCAGCACCGGGCAGACCACTTTGGATTCGTCCACCCGGGCGCCCTGCTGCCAAAACGCGATCTCCGTGGCTGCCTTTCCCGATTCGTGAACACACTGGCCGTAATGCTCCCGTTGTTCTTCTTCACTCATTAAGTGCATCATTCCGTACGCGGATTTTTCAAACGGCAGGGCATGTGGCTTTTTCCAGAACCCCCATTTGAATAGAACCGGCCGGAACGTTTTGATAACCGAAAACTTCAATGCGAAAATTCTGGCAGGTGATGCCGGCGTCAGCAGCACCAATGCGGAGGCTACTCCCCGGGCGCCCAGCATCTGCGCCAACAGACCGCCCATAGAATGGCCCATGAGGATCGGGTCTTCGTTCAGCTCTTTTTCTTTGATGTACTCTTCAAGATCCTGCGCATAATCGAGCAGGCTGGTGGTGCCAAGGCGGGGGTCTGGATCGGCTTTCGGATCAACATCGTGGTAACGAAGATAGGGCGTGTGGCACCGATACCCTTTTTCTTCAAAAAAATTCTTGTATTTCTCCCAATACCATCCCCCTCCCCACATTCCATGAATCATCACAATATCCCGTGCCATGGTAGCCTCCATTTAGATTGATGGAAATCAAACTTGTTTCACGCCAAATGGTTCGATGGGTTTTCGCCCAAGTTAATTTGTTGATATCTACATAAGATCACTGTAGAAATGGGGTCAGATCTGCTGTTGGCTGTTAACCAATGTCTTTCTCCATTTCTCTTACGTCCCTCGTAAGTTTAGGCTTGTCGGATATTCTCTTTTCAAGGTTTCAACGATCTGCCCATATGTCGTTTCGGGCTCCAACAGTCAACAGCAGACTTGACCCGTTTCTTACCGCTGGTGCGGAGCGGCAGCGGAGCACCAGCCCGAGTAAAGCATGAGGTTAGCAGAAGTACTAATTTTTTTAAATTCTTCAATCTTGCTAACCTTGGTCCTCAAGTGAATTAAGATTTGTTTCGGAAATTTTTTCCACCATTCTTTCAAAAAATGACATTTTTACATTTTCAAATCTTTTGTCAATTTTATTCCAGATTAATATCTGGAATCGACTATCTTTACGAGGTATTCCATCTAAAGTCAGTTCAGCTGGTATGGTATATTCAACTCTTATGTAAACACCAAGACCGTTTGTTCGTTTATCCATAGCCAATATGTCGTTAATTTTTTTTAATGTTTTTACATCCTCAATTGGACTGTGTATCGACTTTCTTGTTCCTCTGTTCAAGTACTTTTGTTGCATATTACGCACATAGAATTCGTTGATTGAATAATCTGATTTGCTTTCGGACTTTATATGAAACAGGATAGTTCTATATATCAGGTCTTCGACATCTCCGCCTCCGTTAGCAATTCGCCAGTCGATGTAGCCAATTTTCTCATTGAGTCTTAAACCACTACCTTCAAAACCCATGTTCACATTAGGTCTATTTGCCATTACGAACTGCTTATACGTCAAATCCCTTTGTTTTTTTACCTCGTCTAAGGAGCGATATGTAAAAAAAGCCAAAACGCCTGTGACAATTAATGTCCCAATTGCTGTCAATGCAATTATCCTATTTGGCCATTTTGATAAATATGTGCGGGTGTAGTTGTTATGTTCGTCAACTTCGTTACCTTGTTCCTCCAGATTTCCGTTCTCACCATTTTCGTTTGTGATTAATACTTTTCCCATTTTTGTCCCTAAGTTGTTATCTGTTGGAGACCTTAACAATCATTGCGCTAACGCTCGAACTAACCCGCCGAATGTAATGAGGACGGGTTCAGTGAGTGGTTATGTTCTCGCATCACTACACCTACAGGAATTGCCTACCATCTTGTGCAGGCAATGCTGGCAAATATCACAATTGACTTGCGTGCCATCTCCAAAAACAGAACCATAGCCGCCGCAAAAATCAATGTGATGAAACTCCTGTATTTCAAGATCATCCGAATGATACACTTTGCCACATATATCGCACTTGATGGAGGCTATCTCTTGCTCAGTTTTCTGGACATCTTTATAGTTAATCATTATTTATTCTCCGGAACATAACGCCAAAGCTCAGCGGCCGTTGCCCGCGCGTTTTTTGGCGCGGGTAACGGTCCGCTGTAGCGCATGGTTAGATGTTTTTATTAATAACTTTCACATTTCAACGCCTGACCCCCAATGTTTCTCCTAAAACAAAAAAATAGGACCGTCTCCATTATTCTTCATCTTTTAAAGACATATTGGGATATTCTTCACTTTGCTGTTTCTCTTCAATGAAAGCTTTTTCATAATCATCCTGCTGAAGATAAACTTGAGGAATACAACAACTCTTTTTAAAAAATATACATCTAGTTGGTTTCTCAGGATCATGATTAAGAAAAATCGAAACAAGCTGATTCTTAATGTTAAAATCATGAACAATTTTATTGATTATATTTTTATAAAGAATTACTTCTGTTGGTTCTACTCCATTAAACTTAACTTTTACAAATCCTTTCCCTTTCAATTCCCTTAGTTCTTTTGCATGTTGCTGTAGGAAACCGCATTCAGTAGCTATGAAGTAGTAATAGATTTTCGGATTGTATTGACA
>JABMQM010000471.1 GCA_013203195.1 Desulfobacteraceae bacterium
CAAAGTAGTGGAACAGATAGAGACAGTTGTATTCGCTACTTTTTAGAAACAGGTTGGAAAAACTAAATTGAGCAAAGGGTTTCAAATATTAAAAATATAAATAAAGAATGATGAAAAAGGGTTGAATGTTATCTTTCTAATTCAGCTCTGATCATTAATCCGATCTTGTCCAAAGAAAATGGCTTTCTCAGATAGGAGCCTGCACCCAGGTTCAAAGCCTCTTTGGCACGGCCGGTTTCCGAAAAACCGGTCACGATGATCGCTTTCTGGCCGGGTCGAAATTCCAGTATCCTGCGGTAGGTTTCAAGGCCGTCGATACCGGGATCCATGATCATATCCATGAGCAGAAGATCCGTAGGGTGTTCTTTTATGTATTCGACCGCATCTTCACCGCTGGAAGCTGAATTCACATCGTAACCCAATTTTTCAAGTATTTCACGGGTCAGCTCCCGCTGTTCCTTCACATCATCTACAATCAGAACGGTCTCGCCATTTCCCAAATAGTCTTCCATGGAGATGTGCCGCTCGTCTCTGCTCGGTTTCTTTCGTGTCGCTGGAAAATAGAGCGTAAAGGTAGATCCTTTTCCTTCGGTGCTCTGAATATCGATGAAACCTCTGTGGTCCTTTACCGTACCCCAGACAACGGGCATTCCCAATCCTGTTCCGCTCCTGCCCATGACCTTTTTTGTATAGAAAGGTTCGAAGATCCGTTCGATATCCTCGGGTGAAATCCCTATGCCCGTATCAGAGACAGAGAGAACAACATAATCCCCGGAGCGCGCAGCTTCATTTTTTATCTTGGAGCCGTCCAGGTGACGGTTTTCCGTAGAAATGACGATTCTGCCGCCAGAGGGTGTGGCTTCCGCAGCATTAGAAACCAGATTCATGACCGTCTTGGAGAGGTGGACCGGAGAGCCTTGAATATTGAGCAGGTTGGTATCGAAGTCTGTTTCCACTATTACTCCGGGATGATAGCAAATCATCTTTTCATATTCGGGACTCATCAGGTATTCCACTATAATGTTACTAAAGTTCACGACTTCATTGACAGCGACCCCCCTTCTCGCCAAATCCAGCAAATCCTGCACAACAGTTGCAGCCTTTTCTCCTGACTTCTTGATGGTCAGAAGGGGCCGTTTCAAGGGGCTGTCCTCCGGAATGTCCATAAGCAGAAGCTCGGGATAACTGACTATTCCAGCCAAAATATTGTTAAGGTCATGGGCCACACCACCGGCAAGTTTACCAATGGCTTCCATCTTTTGAGCGTTGATGATCTGTTTCTCCATTGCTTTGCGGTCTGAAAGGTCTCTGACCGAAAGGATCACGGCCTTTTTCCCGTTGTGTTGAATTGGTGCAAAGCTTATCTCTACGTCCGTTTTGACCCCATTGTTACCGCACAATCGGACTTCGAGAGGTCGACCTGTAGCCCCGCCATCTAAAAGGACCCGAACCGTGCGCAAGTCTTTATCATTGATCGAGCTGTCCAAAAGGGCTTCGAATCCTATATTCGTAAGCTCTCTGGAACTGTAGCCCGCAACCTCTTTATACTTTGGATTGGCGTAAACATGCATCCCCGCCTGTATGATGGCGATTCCGTCGTTTGAACTTTCTGACAGGACCCGATACTTCTGTTCGCTATCCCTCAGTTTCTCGTACTGGATGGTACTGTAAACCGTGATGGCCACAAAGTTTGCTAGGACGCTGAACAGGTGAATGTCATTTTTTTCAAAGACATTTTTCTTCCTGTGGCTGAGGTTGATGACCCCAAAACGTTCCCCTTCAATCATAAGTGGAATAGAGATAAGGCTACCAATGGGTACCTGGTTATCAGTGCCGTATAAAAAAGATTCGGACTCTTTTGCGTCCTGGATGAGAACCGCCCGATTTTTCAGCACTGCCTGCCCGGCGGCCCCTTCCCCTAATTTGAAAAGATATCGGACTCCATCCTTAGAAAATACCTTCTCGGGTTCCAGCACGTAACCTTTTTTATCGGAATCGGTGGCGCAGATTAGAAAAAGTTGGCTCTTCTCATGATCGAATAACATGATCGAACAATTCTGAGCCAGTGAATTATTGATGATGACATCAAGAATGTATTGACATGCTTTTTTGAAGCTCCGGATATGAACAAGGGCCTGTCCAATCTCGCGGACCAGGGACAACTCAGCGATCTTCTCCTCAAATCGGCTTTGGATGCCCTGGATCTGATCGCGAAGAAGTCTGTTCTCCAATTCTAATGTTTTAAGGTTTTCCTTTGCCATAATGGAAGACTACGAACTTATTTCATCAGGTGGAAGAATTCTTGGATACTTGAACGTTTGTCTCTCAATACCTGTAGCAGCCCCTTCAGTTCTTTTTCAGAAATCTTTAGCTCCTGTAGCAAGGTTCTCTGTACTTTAGGTGCAGGATTTCCGCTGTTTCCTATACCAACCTGATGACATAGAAAATCAGCAAGTCCTACAATCATGGCATGGTTCCTGTATTCCAGCGGACAGTCAATGGGTTCGTGATGAAAGCGGGATGGGAAAACAAGGCTATCAGGAAAATTCCACTTCTTCATAAGAACCCCTGTTAAGGCCGCATGGTCGATGCCCAACATCTGCTTTTCCTTATAACCTAAAAAGGTTTTGTCTGTTTTCGCGTGCTCCAGTACAGCTCTATACTCCTCAGGGAAGTACACGGCGAAAATAACTTTGCCCATATCATGGAGAAGACCGTTCAGAAATAGTTTCTCCCCCTCTTTTACACCTATTTTCATACAAATCTCTTTGGCTGCGGTGGCACACCCAACAGAATGAAGCCACAAATCTTGTATGTCAAAGACTTCCTGAACAGGGTTCTCCTTAAACGTCGAAAATACGCTCATTCCTATGGTTAATCCAATGATTTCATTGAAACCAACGACAGTTATGGCCCGCTGGATGCTGTCAACCTCTTTCATCTGACCGTAGTAGGCCGAGTTGGACAGTCTGAGAAGTTTGTTGGTCAGAGCCTGGTCGTTGCATATAAAATCGGACAAATCTTTGCTGGATGTACCCTCTTCGCGGGCGGCATTAAGGATCTTATCCACGATTATGGGCAAGGTAGGCAGCTGTGTCTTTTTGTCGCGCACCAAATCTCCGATTTTTTCTTTTATCTGCGATTTTGTTTCCATGCTGCAATACCAGTGATATGCGTTTATCTTAACAAAATTGAAAAATAAAACCCAAAGGTGAGCTCTTGTTCACTAAAGAGTTATGCAGGAAGTATGCCAGAAGAACCAAAGGGAACCTTGGCACGTGTGCATGCACTCGACGACTATAATCGGGTTCACTATTTTCGAAAAATGGAATTGCCGGACAGGCGGGCATGGTCAGAAAATAATAGGGAATCAATTCCTTATGGCTGGTCGGGGGGTTAGAGCCCCGTTCGGAAACTTTTATCGGGCCTGCCAGCCAGGCATTGTCTGCAACATGATTTTGGGCCCAAGACCAGAGAGAAGATGGTACCGACGTCAAAATTTCGACGATGATAAGGATACGCTTACAAATACCTTCGTGCAGAACGTGTTTTATTTCTGCAATTTCTGCACGAACGTTATATATTTAAATTATTTATGGATGGGCACGAACTAATATAGTCCTCAATCCCTTGTCCGAGGGTATCGATCATACCTCGAAACCGCTTTTCATCCGGTTCCAGAAGCGTGATCCGGAAGCCCTGTAGATTCGTGCTAAATGATGTCAAAGGCACTACACAGATTCCTGTAGCGGCTAATAGATAGTAGACAAACCGTTTGTCCGGATTAATATCGGCGGCGGCTGTAAGTTCTTTAACCATTTCACGCACGGACCGGTTGGAAATGGAGAGGATTTGTTGTTTGTTCAGACAGCCGTCTTCAAAGGCCACACTCATATAAAAGGCACCGTTGGTGCGATTAACAAGCACACCGGGTATATCTTTGAGCCGGTCATAGGCGATTTGTGAAAATTTTTCGTAGCGCAGGCGGCGGTTTTCCAAGTGTGCCGGATACGCGGGGTGCTGCAAAATGTGGGGCAGCGCTTTTTGTGGTAATGTGGTTGAACAGACTTCCACCATTTTGGCGTTGAGAATGCTCTGGATGTAACTTTCAAACTGGGAATCCCTGCGGGCGTTATACACTTCGATCCAGCCGCAGCGGGAACCGGGCCAGGGAAGTTCCTTTGAAATCCCTTTCATGGAAATTGCAGGAACGTCACCGACAAGAGCGGCCAGCGGCTGGGTCTTCCGACCGTTGAAAACCAGGTTCTGGTAAATTTCATCGGCGATAATAAAAAGATCGAACTCTCTTGCAATGTTGACAATTTCCCTGAGTAGACTCTCTGGATAAACAGCACCCGTGGGATTGTCGGGGTTGATCAGCAAAATGCCTGCTACGGCAGGGTTATACTTCACCCGCCGGCGCAGTTCATCGATGTCCGGGAACCAGTGGTTATGAGGATCCAGAGGATAACAGACCGGAGGCAGCCCGGCATGAGCCGCCTCGGATGAAGAATGCGTGGTATAAGTGGGTGAAGGAGTTATAACCCGGGCGGTGCGACGTAAAAATCCGTATACTTTAGTAATAGCATCCCCGAGGCCATTAAAGAAAATGATATCTTCCGGAGTAATGCGGCAGTGGCCGTTGCCGTTGCCGTTGTTCAAAGCCACCAAAAACTCGCGGGTCTCTAAAAGTCCCTGGGTAGGGCAGTAGCCGTAACAGTCGTTTTCCATGACCAGCCGGGCCACAATTTTTTTCATCCAGGTAGGAATTTTCTCGCCTTTGGACACCGGATCGCCGATGTTTTCCAGATAGACGGGAACTCCAAGCTCTCGCAGTTTGTCAGCCACCCCTATGATATTGCGAATCTCATAAGTCAGTTCTTCTGCACCGATGTGTACAATTCCTGTTCGCATGGTAAATAATCCTCCTTATATTTTACAATTTATAGCGATTCTCATAATAATATTCCGATTGAACCGTTAATTTTACAAATTATCCGGCGGCGGAAACGCAACGTATTTTTGAGAACTGCCATAGCTCTTGAAATTAAAAAAGGCTGCACAAAGCTTGCAGCCCTTGAATGTAAAAGGGCTGCGGGTGGTTGCCCGCAGCCCTGGATGATTTAGTTGAGAGAAATTAGATCATTTGCTCCCCTCCAGGACCGCAGGCCGCCCGGCAGCAGCTGCCGCAGCGGCGCTGATAGCTGAACGTGCATACAGGGTCCTGTAAAAAGGGGTGGTCATTTTGTTGCTCCTCTCATTTCTATCGGATCTCTAACATATCTATCGGCATATGTCACGCAAAAATTAAGTCTAAACTTTTTCTAAAGTATTTGTCTTGGCATTTTATTTAGCAGCGCAAATAGAGCTACAGCCTTCCTTTTCTTAAAATAGCAACCAGCAGCCATATCCCCATGATGGCGGCGGCTAAAAACCCGATAATTCCGATTAGAGATATTCCATAAAATAAAGGCGGGATCGCGGAGATAACGATCAGGGCCGAACCGATGATCAGCGCGGCGATAATGATCGAAAAAGATATACGGTTGCTGATCTGGTCATGGGTTGCCAGCATGGTCTCAAGACCTTTGTGCTCCATCTGCACTGCCAGTTTTTGCTGCCGGATCAAACGCATGATATCAAGCATATCCTTGGGAAACCGGTGCGCAAATTGCAGCATATCAGATCCCAGCTTGATAATGTCGCCAGCAATCCTGCCCGGATAAAACCTGGCTAACTTTACCTGTTCGATAAATGGAGCGGTCTGCCTTACCATATCGAAATCCGGGTTTAGCATGAGGGCAACCCCTTCAATAGTGGTCAGCGCTTTCATCATCAGGAAAATGTCCGGCGGGACGATGAGGCGATGGCGGGAAACCAGTTCCAACAAACGGTTGAGCAGTTTACCTATTTCAATATCCTTAAGGGGCTTGTAAAGATGCTGTCCCATGAAATCGGCCACATCTTTTTCCAGACGGCGAATATCCGGTTTATAATCCCAGCTGGTCAGCTTGAGGAGCACCTGGGCCGCCCGCGATTCGTGCTGATGAACCACGCTGTCGATAAGATCGACAAATTCCTCCCTGGTCTGCCGGTCGATAGAATCCGTCATGCCGAAGTCCAGCAAGCAAATCACGTTGTCCGGCAGGACGAAAATATTGCCAGGATGAGGGTCTGCATGGAAAAAGCCGTGCTCAAATACCTGCTTCAAGAAAAAATCAGCCCCGCGAACGGTAATGAGCTCCCGGTCATATCCGGCCTTATCGATGCGGTCAATGTCGGAGATTTTGATACCTTCCATAAACTCCATTGTAAGCACCCGCTCGGAACTTGTATCTCTGAAGACCTTTGGAACGTATGTGCTGGGATCGGCTAAAAAATTCCGCCCAAACCGCTCCATGCTTGTCGCTTCAATGGTATAATCGATTTCCTTTTCAAGGGTCCTGGCAAATTCCTCAACAATTTTCGCAGGACGGTAGAGCGACATCTCCTCGATATTACGTTCCATCAAGGTTGCCAGATGGAGCATAATCTCAAGATCTACTTCTATGATCTTCTTGATGCCGGGACGTTGCACCTTGACCGCTACGGTTTCACCGTCAGCCAATCTGGCCCTGTGCACCTGGCCGATGGATGCGGAAGCAAAAGAGTTCTCATCAAAATATTCAAAAAGCTTTTTCAGGGGGACACCAAACTCAGCTTCGATGATCCTGCTGACTTCGCTGAAACCAAAAGGTGGAACATTATCCTGAAGTTTGGCAAGCTCCTCGATGAATTGAGCCGGAACCAGGTCAGGACGCGTTGAAAGTACCTGCCCCAGCTTGATATAAGTAGGCCCCAGTTCTTCAATAGCCATTCGGACTCTTTGCGCCCTGGACAACTTTTCCACCCGATCGCGCCGTTTGCTGGAAATCAACTGAAGACCGACTTCGATGTACTGTTCGATCTTTAAAAGCTCGATCAGATCTCCAAAACCATACTTGAAAAAAATAGCCAGAATCTGGCGATAGCGGCTCAAATGGCGGTAGGTACGGCCTACAACACCGATTTTTCGTATACTAAGCATAATTTCAGGGTGAATCTACGGTTGATTCTATAGTGAAAATTCAGGCTTCATTTTGCACGAAATATTCGGGCTAAGGTTTTTCACTAATAGCTTTTTTTAGATCCCTTATCTCCTTTTTCAGCCCTTTTAATTCATCGGTGGTGACGACATCCGCCCGCTTCATAAATTCTTTAACGACTTTTTCAACCTTTTCTTCGAGTTTCTTTTGGGTATCGTCGTACCGTTCCTGAAGATCCTTAATGAACTTACCCCCTTCTTTTTCAGACATATGGCCTTTTTGGGCCAGTTCCCTGGCCAGGTCTTCAACCTCATCCTTTGCAATCAGGGCCAGGCCGATGCCGGTCAACAGGGACTTTTTAATAAGATTCAACATCACAGCCTCCTTTTTTTCATAAAATTAAAAAATTCATATTTGTTGCGGTACAATATTATTAGATAATCACGAAAACACGAAATAATGAAAGCACGAAATAAAAAAATTTTTCCGTTTTTTCGTACTTTCGTGATTTCGTGATAGGGAATCTGTCTCTTTTCCGGCTTGTCCGGCTCAGGTATCAGTTATTTTAGCTTACCAATAATAGCACTGGCAATGGTATTCTTCTGAATCTCTTTGGTACCTTCGTAGATTTCTGTAATTTTGGCGTCGCGGTAGAAGCGCTCGACTTCATACTCGGCCATGTATCCATATCCTCCCAGCAGCTGGATGGCCTCGTCGGCGACTTCCACAGCGGTCCGGGCAGCATACATTTTTGCCATTGAGGTCAATTTGGGATCGATGCGCCCTTGGTCAAAGTTCCAGGCGGCCTTATAGGTGATGAGTCTGGCAAGTTCTATTTTCGTTGCCATATCAGCAAGCTTGTGCTGGGTGACCTGGAACTGAGCAATCTTTTTGCCGAACTGTTCCCTTTGCTTGACATATGCCAGTGCTCGATCAAAAGCTCCCTGAGCAATTCCAAGGGCCTGGGCTGCAATCAATATCCGGCTTTCATCAAAAAATTCCAGCACCTGATAAAAGCCCTTCCCCTCTTCACCTATCAAATTCGAGGCCGGAACACGGACATCTTTAAAAACGACCTCCGACGTAGACATCATATGGATACCCATCTTTTGTCCGACATCTGTGGCCGAAACCCCTTTGCGGTCCGCCTCTACCAGAATCATGCTGATGCCCCGGTAAGTCGGCTTGCTGTGAGGATCGGTCTGGCAGAGAACACATAAAAAGCCGGCCCGATCGCCGTTGGTAATGAATATTTTGGAGCCGTTGATAACCCAGTGGTCCCCATCTTTTTCCGCACCTGTATCCATGAAAGTAATATCTGAGCCATGATCAGGTTCTGTAAAAGCCCCGGCAGAAAGCATTTGACCTTCTGCTACCGGCGGCAGAAATTTTTCTTTGAGCTCGTCACTGCCAAAATGCAAAATGCATTCAGATGCAAAGTTGGCCAGTATCAAGGCGCTGCCGATAGAGGAATCTCTCCTGCAGAACTCTTCGGCGACAAGGATATTCTCTAAAACCCCGAGCCCTTGTCCCGAGTATTTCTCCGGGAAATGCATGCAGATAAACCCAAGGTCGGCTGCTTTTTGCCAAATTTTTGTCGGAAATTCGTGTTTTCTATCAAGTTCAAGGGCAAGTTCTTTATCAAATTCACCCTTGGCAAAGTCCCTGGCGGCTTTCTGAATTTCTTTTTGCGACTTTGAGAGTTCGAAGTCCATCCTGTTACTCCTTTAAAGTTTGATG
>JABMQM010000472.1 GCA_013203195.1 Desulfobacteraceae bacterium
CTTAAGGTTTGCAACTGCTTGACCCACACATTCTTTTATTACACTGTCAGGCACACCCGTATGAATGCCCGGGCATGATGCAGCCATGATCTGCCAGTTGCCGATGTCAACCAAAACGCTATCGATAAAAGGCCATGCCTTGCACATGCGGGGCTTAACCGGATGAATCTTGCAAAGCCCGTTCCAGAAAATACAATAAACATCATTGACCTGGGCCAGAACCGGCTTACCACCGGACATCCGGCAGTAATCCTTAACAAAACAAACGGGATCCGCACCTAAATAATCGGCTATGATTATAATTTCCTCCTCGGTTACAAAAGTCCCCCCATATCCTTTACAGCAATCACCGCATTGTACGCATTTAAAAATATCTTCAGGTTTCACGGTATTAGAGGGCATGCCGGGTATCCAGAGCTCTTTTCAAAGTAACCGCATCCACATATTTCAGGTCCCCTCCCATGGGTACGCCTGATGCTATGCGCGTCACTTTGACGTTGCAACTTTCAAGACATTCGGCAAGATAAGATGCCGTCGCCTCCCCTTCAACATTTGTGCTGGTGGCAAGTATAACCTCTTGGACCTTGCCGGCCTCTACTCTTGATATAAGCTCTTTGATTCTGATATGCTCCGGTCCAACACCGTTCATTGGAGAAAGTACGCCCTGAAGGACATGATACCGTCCTTTGAAAGAACCTGCTTTTTCAACTGCAACCATATCGGCAATCTGTTCCACAACACATAAAACGCTTGAAGTTCGGGTCGGGTCACTGCAAATACCACAGAGATCGGCTGCACTCAGTGCAAAGCACTTTAAGCATATTCTGACTTTATCTTTGACCTCCAAGATGCTGCGTGCAAATTGTTCGGCTTCTTTTTGCGTTGCACGCATTACATGCATTGCAAGACGTTCGGCCGTCTTTTGTCCGACTCCCGGAAGCTTTGAAAAATTTTGTATTAATTGCAAAACCGGTAAAGGATAGTGGCTCATATCTTTACATCAGTCCCGGAATATTCAGACCGCCGGTCAGTTTGCTCATCTCTTGTGTGACCATTTCCTGAGATTTCAGTAAGGCGTCATTTACGGCCGCAAGAATAAGGTCCTGAAGCATCTCCACATCATCAGGATCAACAACTTCCTTTTCAATCTGAATGGATATTATTTGTTGTTTTCCGCTGGCCACGACTTTAACCATACCACCGCCGGAAGTTGTTTCAATCGTCTTCTCAGCCATTTCTTCCTGCAGTCGCTGCATTTTGGCTTGCAGCTTCTGGGCCTGCTTCATTACATTTCCCATACCTTTCATTTAAAGCCCCCTATAAAATTTTTACGTCTACAACCTTGCCGTTGAAAATCTCGACTGCATCAGCAACCAGATGATGTCCCAAAGCCTCTTTTTCCATACCCTCCGCCAGACTTTTTTCACGCTGATTTTCAGCGCTCGAGTTTTGTTTGGCTGTTATCCGCACATCCATCTCTTTTCCGAAAAAGTCGTTGCATACTTTTTTTATTATGGCCACGTTTTTTTGGCGCCGGATCATACTGATGTTAAAACCATTGCCGCTGACTTCGATTTCCAGGCTTTGGTCCGTGAGGTTCTTTAAAACAGCATTTTTCAGATTTGCCGCCAGGGAAGGATGTTTTTCTGATAATATTGAGAAAATTTTCTGCCAGATTTCATCAATCTTTTGGTTAACATCAAAAGTAGCCGCCGCATAAGGTGCTGTGTGTTCGGCTGTAGCCTCGGCCTCGCTCAGCGTCCCCTTTGAACCCGTTGAGGCACCACGATTTGCGGGCTCTGGTTCGATATCGCTATCCACAGGCCGGGTTTCATAAATATCTTTGCGCAGATTATCAAGCTTTGCTATAAGTTCATCGATCGGCAGGGCCGGTTTGATTTGATGCAGCCTCATAAATATCATCTCCATCGCCAGTTTCGGCTGAGATGAATGTCCCAAAGTCGTCTCTTCCGTAAAGAGCAGGTCAAAAACCTGGTTCAAAAATGCCCCGGGAACATCTTTGACCTGTTCAATCATCAGATTAATCTCGTGACCAGGGATATCCACAAGTTTGCTGGCCTTTTCCCCCAATTTAACGACAACCAGGTTTCTGAAATGCTCAACCAGATCGGCATACAGTTTTTTCATGTCATAGCCGCTGCTGTATAGCTCATCCACTATCTCAAGAACCTGAGCGATATCCCCGCCTAATAGGGCCGCCGCAAGATCAAATATAGTCTTCCGGTCTACCACGCCCAGTATGTCCAGTATCTGCTGATTAGTTATTGTCCCTGCCGTAGTGGACATCACCAGGTCAAGGAGGCTCAAGGCATCTCTCATGCTTCCGGCGCCCTGGCGTGCCAACAATCCCAAGCTCTCCGCGGCGATATCCATACCTTCCTTTATGCAGATCGCCTCTAAGTGCCTGATAATAGATTCAACGTCGATAAGCTTGAAATCGTGCCGCTGGCAACGGGAAAGAATTGTTATTGGAATTTTTTGAGGTTCGGTAGTAGCAAAAACAAACATAACATGTGACGGAGGCTCTTCCAGAGTTTTTAGCAGCGCGTTAAATGCGGCCATGCTGAGCATGTGGACTTCATCAATGATATATATCTTGTAAAGGCTGTAGGCCGGGGAATATTTTACATTTTCACGCAGTTCCCTGATCTGATCAACGCTGTTGTTTGAGGCGCCGTCAATTTCAAATACATCCATACTGCGTCCTGCGGTTATCTCCCGGCAGGATCTACATTCATTGCATGGCACTGAAGTAGGGCCGACTTCACAATTCATGGCCTTTGCCATTATACGGGCAACCGTTGTCTTGCCGGTACCTCTGGGCCCTGAAAACAGGATGGCATGCGCAACTCGACCTGTTGATATGGCATTGGTCAACGTTCGGGAAACATGATCTTGTTTGACAACTTGATCAAAAGTCTGGGGACGGTATTTGCGTGCCAGGACAAGATAGGACATATAGACACTTCTCGCTTAATAGATCAGATTTGAGAAAAAACTCCCCGAATGCTCAATAATTACGTTTTAAGAGCGGCGCAGCCGCGT
The DNA here is from genome assembly GCA_013203195.1 of Desulfobacteraceae bacterium. GTDB lineage: Bacteria > Desulfobacterota > Desulfobacteria > Desulfobacterales > UBA11574 > Desulfatibia_A. The sequence continues at coordinate 3,067 of JABMQM010000472.1, forward strand.
TATACAAAATCGCTTTGCGATTTTATGGCGGAGAGAGAGGGATTCGAACCC
>JABMQM010000473.1 GCA_013203195.1 Desulfobacteraceae bacterium
ATATAACTCATAAAGCAAAACTCATTTTCTGCCCCCTGATCCCTAATCCCTGGTCCCTCCTTAATTGAGTTTTGACTCAATTAAGGTAAAAATACCTGTCGTGCTATTGTTCATAAGAAATACGGGCGAGGATGTTGTCCGGTATATCAGCGATAAAACTGGAAGGACGGCTCAGGACCATGCCCGAGGTTCTGTCGTAAACCTGGCCTGGATAGATAAAGAACAGATTCTCCCTGGCCCGTGTGGCGGCAACATACATAAGCCTTAATTCTTCTTCGAAATCTTCCGAACTGTGCAAAGCGTGTATTGAAGGGAAGCGGCCGTCTAAGGCCCAAATGATAAAAACAGTGTGCCATTCGAGACCTTTGGCCGAGTGTACGGTGGAAAGGATTAAGCGGCCATCACCCGGGTCATCCAGCGAAAGAGAGTTGTTAATGCTGGTGCTGGGTGGTTCAAGGGCCATATCAGTTAAAAATGATTCGATATTCAGGTATCGTTCCATTATGGTCAAAAGATGTTCAAGATCCTTTGTTCTTTTGGGATGGTCGTCATATTTATCTTTCAAAATAGGTGTGTAGTAATTTAAGACTGCCTCACCTGTTTGAGCTACGGACATGGTCTTAGAATCGAGAAACTCAAAAAGATACTTTAACCGTTGAAAGTCCCCGGTCAGGATGTTTTTGGCTTTAACTGTGAAAAGCCCTTTATATCCTTCCTGTTCAGCCAATATCGCTGCATAGATATTCTGAGCGGTCTTGGGGCCTATGCGGCTCAGCAGCAGGAGTATTCGATACCAGCTAATTCTGTCATATGGGTTGCACAACACCTTAAGATGGGCCAAAACATCTTTTATATGTGCGGATTCGGTGAATTTGAAACCACCTGTTTTTGCAAACGGAATACCGTCACGGCTGAGCTCAATCTCAAGGTCAAAAGAATGAAAATTTGCCCGGAAAAGGACTGCAATCTGACCCAAGGGTACACCGCTTTGATTCAGCTTACGAATTTCTTCAGCCACAAAACGCGCCTGGCTGTTTTCATTGCCGGCACTGACAAGTACCGGTAAAGACCCTCCGGGTCTACGAGTAAAAAGAGTTTTGGAATATTTTTCCGTGGCCTGCGCAATAATCACATTGGTAAGGTTTAAGATGGGTTGAGTACTGCGATAGTTTTCTTCGAGCCTGATGATATGAGTGCCGGGAAATATTTCCGGAAATTTCATGATATTTTTAAAATTGGCGCCTCGGAAAGCATAAATACTCTGGGAATCGTCACCAACCACCATAACATTCTGATGACTGGCGGCCAACAGGCGTATGATTTCGGCCTGGATTAAATTGGTATCTTGATATTCATCGATCATTAAATAGCGATAGGTAGAAGAGATGCTGCGGCAAATGTCGGAATGATCTTTAAGAAGGGTTTTCAAATAAACAAGAAGGTCATCATAATCTAAAAAAGAATGCTCGGCTTTGTGTTTTTTGTAGTCATTGGAAATCGCTATTATTGCTTCAGTATGGTGAGCGAAATGCGGGTAGTCATTTAAAATGACAAGTTCAATCGGCAAAGCTTTATTGACAGCCCGTCCAAAAATATTCGCCAGGGTCTGCTTCCTGGGAAAGGACCTGTGCCCGGCAACGAAAGTCATCTCTTTTCTCAACATGCTGATCAGGCTTTCTGAATCAGCACGGTCGAGAATAGAGTAATCGGGATTAAACCCAACATTTGGTGCATATTTTCGCAACACCGTATTGGCGAAGGAGTGGAATGTTCCCCCCGCAACCTTTTCGCATCGATTGTCTAAAAGCAGCGCAGCTCGTTTCAGCATCTCAAACGATGCTTTGCGGGTAAATGTCAAAAGAAGAATAGAACCCGGCGCAACGCCCTTTTCCACAAAACGAGCAACCCTGTAAGTAAGCGCCCTGGTCTTCCCGCTGCCGGCGCCGGCAATCACCAGCAGCGGCCCTTCAGTGAAATTGACCGCTTCCAGTTGAGAAGGATTCAGTGCTTCGTGATAAGGAATATTAGAATTTGCTTTCATCTTCTTATAATAACTTTAAACTATGAAAAACTGCGATCATGAAAAATAAAGACTCAAACTGGGAAAGATTTTCTTTCACATGGGTGAGTTTTTGTCAACAAATCATAAAATCAATCTACGATTTTATACTATCCGCCTCCGGCGAATCTCCAGCATTCTCAACAAAGGGAATTCCTGTACTAACAAGTAGTAAGAATTACATTTTAATTGCAGATGTGGTTGACATTCCATAAAATAGCATTTAGAGTGAAGCATTGTTGTTGTGAAGAATATCAACCGATTAAGGAGGTAAATGTAAATGAAGAAATTAAAAGTGCAATTAAATACCGTGACTAAGTCACTGGCAACTCTTTCCAAACAGGTAGATAAAATCACAAAACAGTTAGATAAACTTAAAGCCCCCAAAGC
>JABMQM010000474.1 GCA_013203195.1 Desulfobacteraceae bacterium
GGCGCCTGGACATAAAATATCATTTTATCATACTGAATAGAACACAAAACTTCGACAAACGCTGCCGTTGCGCCTGGCCTGGTTGGATTGTGAGAACATAACTTTTTGCGCGGTCGTCGAGATATTTTGTCTTTTAAAAAACACCATCCAACCTTTACGAGTAAAGCGCATCGTTAAAGTATGGGGTTTGACAACCTACTAAAGATTCTTGTCTCACTATAGCGGGAGAAGGATCTTTTTATTTTATTGGTGCTATTTTCAGTGTGTGATTTGAAATAAATGTTGCTTTTTCAAGGCTGGTGTACTATTGATTCGAAGCTGTTAAAAGTTTTATTCCAGACTGTTACATTGCAGTACAACACATTGTAGCACTATGTACAGTAACTGATTTATATAAAGAAGAGATATAGTGCGAAAGCTTAATCAAGACGTGATGTTTTGCAACGTGATGTTTTGCAGTGTTTATCTGGTCGATTCCTTCTCCATTTATTATATCCTGCAAGCGTATAGCTTGCTAAAGATACATGCAATTGATCACTTTAGTAATAGCCGTCGAACTCAAGTTTTGAAAGTGGGTCCGAAAAATAATATCGGCATCAGATACAAAGCCACAATCTCGAAAATTTCCTTAAAAAGTTACAATATCTCCATTTCAAAGGAGGTGTATATATGAGTTCATCGGGGATGAGTCCCGTAAAGCGTTTGCATCTCATCCTGGTGCTGGTTTTAGTCAGCGTTCTATGCACTGCGCCGGTCTGGTCCCAGGAGGAAGAAAGTCAGGCAGGGATCATGGACCTGAAAAGCAGAGGGTTCAGCCAACACTATCAGCCGTCGGTTAAGTTTGATCACTATTTGCATGAAACCATTCTGCGCTGCAGAGTCTGCCACCATGACTTTAATGTGTTCTCTGACAGGAATTTCGGTAAAGGCAGCAAATGCGCCAGTTGCCACAAGGAGAAACTAAAAAAAGATATCCCGGTGCCCCTGTTAATGGCATATCATAAAAAATGCAGAGGCTGTCATGAAAATTATTTAAAATGGGGTCGCCGCAGCGGTCCTGTTATGTGCGGTATCTGCCACAAATGAAAAGGATTCATACTTCTTTTGCCGGAAGATAGTTTTGCGTTAAAACTGCCGGTATGACTTAAACGGTTGCAAAGAAAGGAGGATATCAACCTTTTTAATCATAGCAGTATCTAATTATTGGTCCACCCGGGGCTTAAGACAACACAACAAATGTTCCAGATCTTAAAACGGGCGCTAAGCCCCAAAGTCTGGAGATTTCAGTGCTGTTGTCAGGCAACCGGGTAAACCTACATCGTGTGTACCAAGGAAAGGAGGTAATATGGCACTAACACGTCGAGAGTTTATCAAGTGGTCAGGGAGTGCGGGGGTAGCTGCAGCTGCCTTGAGCCTTGGCTTGGACTTGAGGCCGGTGCAGTCTTATGCCGCCGGCTTGAAGATCCTTAAAGCCAAGGAGACTACCACCATCTGTCCTTACTGCGCCGTCGGATGTGGTCTCATCTGCCACACTAAGAAATCCGGCCGGCTTATCAACACCGAGGGCGATCCCGACCATCCCATCAATGAAGGATCTTTATGCGCCAAAGGGGCGGCTCTTTTCCAGATGACGGAAAACAAGGCCCGCCTGAAGAATCCTCTTTACCGGGCGCCTGAAAGCGACGAATGGGAGGAGCTTGAATGGGAAGATGCTATTCAGATGATCGCTGAACGGGTGAAGAAAACCCGTGACGCCACCTTTACCGAGAAAAACGCCAAGGGGCAGGTGGTCAATCGCACTACCGGCATCGCCCATGTAGGTTCGGCGGCCCTGGACAACGAGGAATGCTGGGTCTTACAGGCCGTCATGCGCGCCATGGGTCTGGTCTATATCGAACATCAGGCTCGTATCTGACACAGCGCGACTGTTGCGGCTCTGGCAGAGTCGTTCGGCCGCGGTGCCCTGACCAACCATTGGATCGACATTCGCAATTCCGACTGCATCCTGATCATGGGATCCAATGCAGCCGAAAACCATCCGATTTCCATGAAGTGGGTCGAGAAGGCTACGGATAAGGGGGCCAAGCTTATCAGCGTCGATCCCCGCTTTACACGTACATCATCAAAAGCCGACATATACGCTCCCCTGCGGTCGGGTACCGACATCGCCTTTTTAGGCGGGATGATGAATTACCTTCTCACCAACAAAAAATACCATAAGGAATACGCGGCCCATTACACCAACGCCAGCTTTATCGTGGGTCCCAAGTATGATTTTAACGACGGTATTTTTGCCGGCTTCGATGCCAAGGCAAAGAAGTACGACAAGTCCATGTGGGCTTTTGCAAAAGATGACCAAGGCATTCCCAAGAGGGATCTGACCCTCAAGGATCCGCGCTGTGTTTTCCAACTGATGAAAAAGCACTATGAGCGCTACACCCC
>JABMQM010000475.1 GCA_013203195.1 Desulfobacteraceae bacterium
ACAATTTCTGATTGATGATTTAAAAATCGGTGAAGCCTGGCGGCTGTTCAAAATCATGGGAGAATTCGTCGAAGGCATCGATACCCTTCATGATTTAGGCCCTGCCGTATCAATCTTCGGCTCGGCCAGGACGCAACCCGATGATCCTGTTTATAAAAAAACCGAACAAATCGCTGCGCTTTTTGCCAAAAGGAAATTCGCCGTCATCACCGGTGGCGGCGGGGGCGTCATGGAAGCGGCCAACAAAGGTGCAGCCGAAGCAGGGGGAACTTCCGTCGGGCTCAACATTCTATTGCCGTTTGAACAAACACCCAATCAATATGCAAATATTAAACTCGATTTTAAATACTTTTTTATCCGCAAGGTCATGTTCATCAAATATGCCTCTGCCTATATTATCATGCCCGGCGGCTTCGGCACTCTGGATGAACTTTTTGAGGCGGTGACTTTGATTCAAACCCATCGCATCAAACCGTTTCCGTTAATCCTGGTCGGTTCAGACTTCTGGGAAGGGCTGGTCGACTGGATCAAGAACCATCAGCTTGCTGAAAAACGAATATCGCTGGAAGACCTTGAAATTCTTCAGGTCATGGATGATCCTGAAGAAATCGTTAAGGCGGTGCAAAAAGTGGTGATTCTATAACCTTAATTGAGCCTAGCTCAATTAACCCCTTGGTTCTGAAATTTATCTGTTTTATAGCAAAAAATATTTGTAACGCCATGTGATATCTTTATGGATAAGATGCTGGTTTTTAAAAGAATTTTGTCCAATATCAAGCATCCAATATCCAGCATCAGCTTGTTAAGTGGCAAAAATGCCTAATTTTTTGTATATATCCCTCTTTGGTTACGCTTCATACGGGTTAGGGTATAAGAATATTTTTGCTTGATTAATGGAAAATATTTTACCATAATGCGTTACTGCAAGTGAATGATATTCAGAATATTATTGAGATCCAGGAAGCGACGCATTGCGGTTGACAAATTAAACCATTTTTAAGATCTTCGGATCTCTTTTTTTTGGAAAATCGACAGCCGGGCCAAGCCTGGGTTAGAATCATATAGAGGAAGGCAGAGCATATTGGTAAATTCCAACGAAACTCAAGCGCAAGACGTTCTCCTGGAACTTGACGACATTCATATGAGCTTCGGAAAAGTTCAGGCCCTGGCCGGTGTCAGCCTGAAAATAAGGGAGGGGGAGATTCATTCCGTTATTGGCCCCAACGGTGCCGGCAAGACTGTGATGCTGAACTGTATCAATGGTCTTTACAGGCCTCAACAGGGAAATATCTATTTCAACAAGGAAAAGATCAATAATCTCAAACCGTATAAGCGCGCCATGCTGGGGATAGCCAGAACATTTCAAAAAGTTGAAGTTTTTGGCGGCATGACGGTACTTGACAATATCCGCCTGGGTCGTCATATCCACTACCGATCGGGCATTGTTGCCGGAACATGGTATCGCGGTAAAACTGCCCGGGAAGAAGTCAGGCACCGCAGCTTTATTGAAGAAGAAATTATCGATCTTTTAGAGATTGAGCACATTCGCAACAAACCCGTGGGAATGTTGCCCTACGGTTTGCAAAAACGGGTGGAACTGGGCCGGGCGCTGGCCCTGGAGCCGAAAATTCTGATTCTGGATGAGCCTCTGGCCGGCCTCAATCTTGAAGAAGTAGAAGACATGGCCAGGTTCATTCTGGACATCAACGAAGAGGAGCGTTGGAGGGTCACTTGCCTCCTTGTAGAGCATGATATGGGCGTGGTCATGGACCTTTCCGACCGTGTCTTTGTGCTCAACTTCGGCAACATGATTATTGACGGTGTCCCTGAAGAGGTTCAGAATAACCCTGAAGTGATCAAAGCGTATCTGGGTGAAGAGGACTTGTATGCAACCCGCAGATAAAAGCTATGATAATACATAACTCGAACAAGCCGGAACCAAAAAAGAAATATTTATCACGAAAGCACGAAATTCCGAAAACACGAAAAACATATTTGAATAAAAATTAAATTTCGTGCTTTCTCTATTTCGCATGCCCCGAGGCATAGCCTGTTTTACCGGGGTGTTTTCGTGATTAGAAAATTTTTGCCGCAAAATACGTAAATTTTACAATTAAGTAGATAAGAACCGGATATGGCATGGAAATAACAAAAGATCTGACGATACCCAAACTGTTTTACGAAAAGGCAAAAAAATACGGCAAGAACAAAGTGGCCATGCGGGAAAAGGAGTTTGGTATCTGGCTTCCCATTACATGGCACGATTACTTTGAAAATGTAAAATATATCACCCTGGGACTTATCAGCCTGGGTCTTACGGACGGCGACAAAGTCTCCATGATCGGAGATAACCGCCCGGAAGGCTTGTGGGCCGAAATGGCGGCCATATGCGCCCGCGGTATTGGCGTGTGGCTGTTCCAGGACTCCCTTATCGAGGAGGTCAAATATATTATTGACCATTCCGACACAAAATTTTTGTTCGGCGAAGGTCAGGAAGAGGTCGACAAAGCCATCTCCATTTTCAATGAGTGTCCCAAACTGGAAAAGATCATATGGGACAACCCCAAAGGGATGCGTAATTATGATCAGGATTTTTTGATCAGCCTTACAGAAGTCCAGCAACTGGGCCGGAAGCTCGACCAGGAAAAACCCGAACTCTTTGAGGAGTTGGTCTCTAAAGGGCATGGTGATGAAGTCGCACTCCTTTTCTACACATCCGGCACAACCGCACTGCCTAAAGGTGCTTTGCTGTCCCACTATAATATGCTGACCATGGGCCGGAACCTTATGGCTATCGATCCCTGCTACGAGAACGATGATTACGCTTCTTATCTTCCCTTTGCCTGGATCGGTGAGCAGATGATGTCGGTTTCCTGCGGTCTTCAGATCGGCTACACCATTAATTTCCCCGAAGATCCCGAGACCGCCCAGGAGAATATCCGGGAAATCGGCCCGCATGTCATGTTCGCACCGCCGCGCATGTATGAGCAGATGACCCGTACGGTACAGGTCAAGTATCTGGACGCATCCTGGATCAAGCGCAAGTGCTATGAGCTTTCCACCAAGATCGGCTATCACGTTGCCGACTTAAAATTTGAAAAGAAACCGATACCCTGGTACTGGAAGCTGCTGGAATGGCTGGCCTACATCGGGGTTCAGATGAAGCTGAAAGACCATCTGGGGCTTTCCCGCGTACGCAATGCATACACCGGCGGGGCCGCCATGGGACCGGATCATTTCCGCTTTTTTCATTCGATGGGTGTCAATCTGAAGCAAATTTACGGTCAGACGGAAATCGCCGGGATTTCGGTGGTACATCGCAGCGGCGATATCAAATTCGACACCGTGGGAATTCCCCTGCCAGAAACCGAGATAAAAATTACCGAAGAGGGTGAAATTCTAAGTAAAAGCCCCTCGGTATTTCTGGGATATTATAAAAATCCCGAAGCAACGGCCGAAACCTTGCAAGGCGATTGGCTTTATTCCGGCGACAGAGGATTTATCGACGAAGACGGCCATTTGGTTGTTTTCGACCGTACCAAGGACGTCATGACTTTAAGCGACGGCAAACCTTTCGCACCCCAGTAACTGGAAACCCGCTTAAAATTCAGCCCGTACTTGAGGGATTCGTGGGTTATCGGAAACAAGCTCGATTATGTGACAACCGTGGTCTGTATCGACTATGCCGTGGTCGGCAACTGGGCCGATGAAAAGAAGCTCACTTACACCAGTTATCCGGAACTGTCGCAGAAACCCGAGGTCTACGATCTGGTCCAAGAGCAGATCCTGCAGGCCAACAAAGATCTGCCCGACGCTGCCAAGGTCCGCAAGTTTATCAACCTTTACAAAGAATTCGATGCCGACGATGACGAACTCACCCGTACGCGCAAACTGCGCCGGGCCTTTGTGGAAAAAAGATACAAGGAAATAATGGATGCCCTTTATTCGGACAAGGATAGCGTGCATATCGATACCACGATTACGTATGAGGATGGGCGCAAAGCGCACATTAAGACGGATCTGCATATCAGATCATTAAAAGATTGAACCTAATCCGGACAAACCAGTGATCAGTTATCGGTTATCAGTAATCAGTTTTCCCTTACTTATCACTTTTCACTGATGACTGTTCACCCGTGACTGCCTGGGTGTCTTCGTGGCAATATAATAGTTTTGAAATAAAAAGCACGAATTTCAATTGGAGGTTAAATTGACTGATATAGAAACAAAAGACCATGGTGCCGCGGCCAGGCACCGGAGCGATATCTACGGCCTGTTGGCGACGATATATGGTCAGGAGATTACCTCGAACCTCCTTGGGCAGATAAAGACCCCCCAGTTCCTGGGGGCCCTGTCCGTCCTGGAGGTTGAGGGCATTGATGATCTTGTGCAGAAACCCGAAGCAGAGCTGTTAGAGGACCTGGCGGTGGAATATACCCGCCTTTTTTTAGGCCCCGGCAAACACATCTCTCCCCATGAATCTGTCCATCACCAACGAGAAGGCGGCCAATGGGGCAAGCTTTGGGGCGCATCCACTGTCGAAGTAAAGAGGTTTATAGAGGCAACAGGGCTGAGCTATAATGAAGAATTCAAGGGCCTGCCGGATCACATCAGTGTGGAGTTTGAATTCATGCAGCAGCTTACGCTTCGTGAAGAAAAGGCCTGGAAGGAGGATTCCGGCCAGGCCCGGGCATGCCGGCAGGTGGAAAAGAGATTCATTGAGGAACACCTGATCTGCTGGGTCCCATCTTTTTGTGAAAAGGTTATTAAAGAGACGGAATCGCCGTTTTATTGCGCAATGGCGGCATTGACCCTAAGCTTCATCGAGCTGGAGATTGATGAAATGAATCGAAATGGAGACGGCGTCGGCTGACGATGCCGGGGAGTTGGGGAATGAAAAAGATTCCAAAGATACCAATAATTATCGGGGCTGTTTTCACCTTGGCTTTGATCGTCGTTATCGCCTCAACCATCGTTTTGAGAAAAACAGAGTTGAAGCATGTAGAGGCCCAGCTTGAGGGCAAATACAAAGACAGAACCGGCGCCACTTTCGTCGGTTCCGAGACCTGCAAAAAGTGTCACGAAAGAAGATATTTGGAGTGGACTACATCCCTTCATTCCAGAATGATGCGTGATGCGCGGCTCGACAAAGGGGCAAATATCGGTGATTTTAAAATGACCAGCAATGTCAGAACGTTTAGCAAAAAGGATGTTGATTACGTTCTGGGCAGCCAGTGGAAGCAGCAGTATCTGAAGAAAGAAGGAGATGAACTCACCGTTTTTCCGGCCCAGTACAATGTTGTTACCGGAGAGTGGGTTGCTTATTTCTCTGATGAACCGGCTAAACGAAACTGGTTCAAAGAATGTTCCGGGTGCCATGCAACCGGCGTTGATCCGGTGAAGAAAACCTTCGTCGAGATGGGAATCGGATGTGAGGCCTGCCACGGACCGGGCAGCAACCACGTGGAAGCGGTTCCGGGGTTTGAGATTCAAACGATTATCCAGGCAGCGCGTCTCACCCCATTCCTCGCTGCCCAGATATGCGGCTCCTGCCACACAAGAGGTCGGGACAAGTCCGGCAAATATGCTTATCCCGTCGATTACCAGACCCGCAAAGGAGAGGGCAACATTCGGCTGTACTTTGAT
>JABMQM010000476.1 GCA_013203195.1 Desulfobacteraceae bacterium
ACTCAATGATAGTAGCTTTTGTCAAGAAATCACACAATCGACGGCGGCAAAAAAATGACAAACTGTTTATAATATTTGCACATTTTGGTTAGTTTTAAATATTTTTGTCAGTTTGCTGCGCTATTTTGCTCGGAACCAAAGTTCTCCCGCTTTCAGACTTGTCCGCATAAAGTATTGATATATCTTATTATAATCAACGAGCAGGTTTTATGTCCATGCCTGAGTTTCTCCATGGCATATTAATTGCATAATTTCAAATTGAAAGGAGTTATTCTTTATTTAAATTTTATACATTTTTAAGGTGTTGCACGATGGCCACTACACTAGGAAAAAAAATATGGATGCTAATAAAAAAATCGAAACAAGATCCGACCCCTGTCTGATAATGGACCGATACAGCAGCGTGGAAATTGCGGTAAATAATTCAGAGTTTGTCTATATGTTTAAAATCAGGAATAGTCCTTTTGCGGGAATAGCTATTTTGGTAAAGGAAGATTCTGTCATTTTAAAACATTTAAAGGTTGGCGATAAATTGAATCTGAAATACAATCCAGCTGCACCCTCCGAACTGCCGGAATATCGAACAACAGAAATCAGGCATATCATCAAAGATAATAACGGGCGATATAACGGGCATTATCTGGTAGATTTTGCCGTCTCGGCAAATTAATCACCACCCTTCAAAAGAGTCTGTTATATCTCTCACAGAGATCACAGAGTACACAGAGCTTTAATCAGGATTGCTGAGAGGGCAATCTAGATTAAACTACAATCCAGCTATCGCCGGAAGTTTACCCCATCAAGAGCTATTATTTTGCCTGATTTTGGATACCTGTCCCGGTTTTAACGGGATCAAAAAATCAGGCAGAGAAAAATTTTTGTCTCTGCGAACTCTGCGTGCTCAAGCGACCATCGGGAGCGGGCGAGATAATCCCGAAGATCCTGGCTTGCCGCAGCGTCTTGTCGGGTCGTAGCCGGAGGCGTAGCCTGAAGCTTTAGCGAAGACGGGTAAATCCTGTCAAAATAAAAAAATTAGCCTGATTGAGCGGAAGGTAAGGGGATTTGGGACTCACAGGGCACTCCCACCTGGCAAAGCCCACAGCAGCCATTCATATCAATGCTGTAATTCTTAAGTATATATTTCCGAATACTTCTTAGGTACTGATTGCATCTATCCTTATCGTGTCCACTGGAACTCAAGGCTTTCACCGGACAGCGCTGCACGCATTCCTGACAGGTGCCATGGCTGTAGAAAAGACAATATTCTTGATGATTTTGATAAGGCCTGGGAGTTGCAGGAATTGTCAGTTTTGCCACGACCGAACCGGCGCGGACAGCTTTGCCCAAGGGCGTTATCAGGCCATCGCAGAGCCCAAAGGTTCCCAGTCCTCCGGCATGTGCGGCATGGCGCTCCGACCAGTTGGAGGCAAAGCCATAGAGCAGGGAAGTTTGTCGAGACCAATGCGGCGACAGCAGTGGTGCCACTGCCAATATTCCTGTTTGCATCAGGGTCTCAACCACATGCCGACGTAATGTTACATTGAATTTTTCACCAGAGTCACGCGTGATTACCCATCGTCTGGATGGGTAAACTTTCTGGGCCGCGTTTTCATCCTTGGTGGCCCTGGTTTGTGGCAGAATCCAGCTGATAACAGTTAGGTCCTGCGGAGCCGGCTCCAGATCAGGAAAAGTTAGCTGGAAGATTTCCTGCGGAGTCCAGAAAAAAGAGCCGATGTGGCTTTTGTACTCCTGATAAACAGGATCGTCTCCTCGTGAAAAGCCAACCAGGGGAACATCCCACATCTTTTCCCCTAAGGGCGCGTCAACACCGTTTAACGGGGAAGCAGCGACAAAATTCGTTATCACTCCGGTCAACCATTCGGCAGAAGGTTTTTCACTATGTTCTGTATACACGGGCAGTCATCCTTTAGACCAACTAGGCAATATATCTATATCGAATAGCTTTCCGAGCTTGACGAATGTAGGAATTGTAATGGGACTCAAAGGGATCAAGAGCAGAGCGCCCATCCCGAGTGTTTTCAGTAAGTTCCTGAATTGCTCGTTGGCCTTGTCCATCTCTTCGCTGGTTGCCTCCCCACGGGTGTAGCGATAGTAGATGTTGAGCATCTCCTTGTTCTCTTTGGTTTCTTTTGCAAGACCGCCTTTTACCTTGGTAAGTCCT
>JABMQM010000477.1 GCA_013203195.1 Desulfobacteraceae bacterium
ATCCCTAATACACTCAAACAGCACACGCTTAAAAAAAAGATAATCCATTCCGCTGACAGATAATACTCTATAATAAAAACTCCCCGATCCCTCATATTAAATACGATTTTATTGACATTTATGCTTGAATGGTCTAAGGAAAGGCGGTTTTCAAACCATGACGACGGAGTAAAGATTTTTCAATAAATCTATAACCATTTATGAAAGGAGATTGAAAATGTCTGCAAAACTAATTAGTGGAACCGAAATCCGTGAAGAAATTCTCGCAGAAATCGACGCCGAGGTAAAAGAAATTAAAGCAAAGCATGGTGTCGTACCCGGCCTGGCAACCATTTTAGTCGGTGAAAGTCCGGCATCTATTTCTTATGTTACGCTGAAGATTCAGACCGCCCACCGGCTCGGTTTCAAAGAAATTCAGGACAACCAGTCTGATGATATTTCTACGGAAGACCTTCTTAAACTAATTGACCAATACAATAATGATGATTCCATTCATGGTATCCTGGTACAGTTGCCGCTTCCCGACCAAATCGATGAGAAAAAGATTCTCAATGCCATTGATCCTGATAAGGATGTGGATGGATTCCACCCGGTAAACGTTGGGCGCCTGATGATCGGCGGTTCGGAGGTTAAGTTCCCTCCCTGTACGCCGGCAGGCATTCAGGAAATGATCATTCGAGCCGGTGTTGAGACCAGCGGAGCCGAGGTTGTCGTTGTGGGACGCTCCAATATTGTCGGCAAACCTATAGCCAACATGATGTTCCAGAAAGGTGAAGGCGCCAATTCAACGGTTACAGTTGTTCATACCCGTACAAAAGATCTGGCCGGCCATTGTAAACGCGCGGACATCCTGATTGTCGCCGCCGGTGTTCCCGGACTGGTAAAACCCGAGTGGATCAAGCCGGGCGCTTGTGTCATAGATGTAGGCGTCAACAGGATCGGAGAAAAGATCAGCGAAAAGACCGGCAAAAAGATTGCGATTTTAAGCGGTGATGTTGACTTTGATGCTGCCAAGGAGATTGCCGGCTCGATTACCCCGGTGCCGGGTGGTGTTGGCCCCATGACCATTACCATGCTGATGAAAAACACCCTAAAGTCCCTTAAATTCAAATTGGGGATTATCTAAAATGATATAAAATCGGGGTTGATTTTGTATCCTGAAGCTTCCGAGCAAAACTAATACCCTAATTGTGTCAAAACACAATTAGGGATTTGCAGTCCCGACTTTCTTATGTTATTTAAATCTGAATTTAAAAACTCATCATACCTAAGGATTTTGAACTTATGGATTTAAGTCTTAGAATTCTCATTGTTGATGATTCTAGCACTATGCGAAAAATTTTGACCAACATGCTAAAGAAGATTGGCTTTACAAATATCAGCGTGGCCGTTAACGGAAAAACCGCCCTTGAAAAACTTAAAAATGGAAAATTTGATCTGGTATTTTGTGACTGGAATATGCCGGGAATGCTTGGTATCGATTTATTAAAAATAATCAGGTCGGATAATGAATTAAAGGATCTTCCTTTTGTAATGGTTACAGCCGAAGCCATGAAAGATAATATTATTCAAGCCGTCAAGGCCGGAGTAACCAGTTATATTGAGAAACCGTTTTCCGCAGAGACGGTGAGCCAAGAATTAAATAGGATATTAGGCAGATGATACCCTAATTGAGTTAAAACTCAATGTGTCAGTTGTTTGTTGTCAGTTGTCAGTTGTAAATCTAACTCGGTTTATCCGGCGTTATGATAACGCTTTGGCTGAAGAGTTATAAATCAAGACTTTAACCCCAAATGAGCGAAAATGCTCAATTGGGTGTCCAGTGTCCTTTGTCCGTCGTCCGTTGCTAAGCAATAAGAAGCGAAATTATATTTGAGGAACCCTGCAGTCCGCCTCAGGCGGACAGGGAATGTTCTGCCTAACGGCAGTGCTTCGCAGCGACTGTAAGGAATTCTGTTAATTTTTTTATTCGCTCGCATTCCCCGCAGTCCACCTGAGGCGGACGGGGAATGCGCTCGCTGTGCAGTTCAACTACAG
>JABMQM010000478.1 GCA_013203195.1 Desulfobacteraceae bacterium
TCATTTAAGATATCGGCCAGTTTCTCTATACCATCAAATTTCCGCGAGGCTGTGCCAATTTTGGAAAGATCCTTTCTGATTATCTCATCAAGCTCGAAAATAATTGCCTGATCGACCTGACCGATTTGCAATAACCTGTAAGAAATATCAGTCATAAGTTCCTCCGAAAATAATGCTATTACTTCCGCAGCTTTTTCGCTCGGAAGATAAGAAAGGACCAAAGCAATCGTTTGAGGATGTTCTCCGTGAATTATACTCATCAGGTTCTCTGTTGATATATAGGCCAAATCACTGAATGGAACCTTTGTGCTTCTGCTGCCTATGACCTGGAACACCTCTCTGGCGGCATCTTTATCTAATGTTTTATTGACGACCTCCTTTAAAAAATCTTCTCCGGAAAGGACCAGGTTGGTACTGCTGTCAAAATTATAAAGAAATTCATCCATAACTTTTTTAGACACTTCGGCAGAAATGTAATTGATCTCCGACATATACTTTCCGATCTTTTTTATGATGGACTCATCCAGTCCTTTGAAAAACTTCATAGTGTATTCTTCACCCATTGCGAGCAAAAAAATCGCCGCTTTTTGAGGACCGTTCATTTTATCAGGATTTAGATCACCGGTTGCCATTATTCGTTTTCACCTATCCACCCTTTAATGAGTTGTTGCGCTTTCTCGTTATTTTCCCTGCTTATTTTCATAACTCTTTCCATTTGTCCCCGGGTGCTTGTATCGACAAGCTGCTCATGTTCTCTCCCCGCATCTCTTGACAGTTGCTCAGTCTTGATACTGATATCTTCGGCGAGGTTCTTCATACTCTGCATCAAAGGTCTGATTACCAAGACAAAAAGGATGGCCGCAAGCAAAAGATTGATGATTGTTTTTTTATAGCCCAACACCTGATTGAGTATACCTAACTTACTGCTTTCAGCTTCTGCCGGCAGATCTTCAAGACCCGCACTCGAATCCGCAAAGGAAATCGAGCTTACCGTAACTTGATCTTCCCTGTCCTCACTATATCCCATGGCTTTTTTGACTATTTCATCGAATTTTTTCAATTCATCCGCACTTCGGGCAACATAGGTCCTTTTTATGGTTCCATCTTGCTGCTTTTCCGTTTTGTATGTCCCGTCAATTACTGCCGCCACCGAAAGACGTGTAATCGTACCGGCCGGTTTTAAAATTGTTCTGGTAATTTTATTGATCTCATAATTGGTGGCAACATCTTTTTTCATCATACCATGCTGGACGCCGCCGGCAGACGGCACAACCCCTCGTCTTTGATTTATCATTGCCTGATCAGCCTGGACGTCTTCTCCTGCTGACTGATCCGACTCTTCGATATTCCTTGTACTTCTGACAGCTGTTGTCGACGGGTCGTACTCTTCCATGTTCAAAGTGATTTTATTGAAATCAATCTCAGCGTTGACCCTTACTATAGCCCGTCCGGCACCGGCGATGCCTTCCATCATGGTTTGAACATTCTCTTTGATTTCATTTTCAACATTCCTTTTATATTCCAGCTGTGCATTGCTCACAAGCGAAGCTGCTTCACCTCCGCCGTCGCCCTTAAAGATCAGCCTCCCTTTTGTGTCTACAACTGTAACCTGGTCTGCGTCCAGCCCTTCAACCGCGCTGGCAACCAGATGCACAATTGCGGCAAGTTTATTCGCCGGCAAGCTTGCACGCAAATCCAGCTGAATTGAAGCCGATGCCGACTTTTCATCTTCGACAAAAAGTGACGCTTGAGGGACGACGATAAATACTCTGGAACTATTTACCTCATCAAACTGGTTTATTGTGCGGACCAGTTCCCCTTGCAAAGCCCTCCTGTAATTCAGCTCCTGGACAAATTGAGTAGTGCTAAAATCACTCTTATCAAATATTTCGTAACCTACATTACCACTTTTCGGTAAACCTTCGCCTGCTAAGGAAAGGCGCAGTTCGTAGATCTTTTCCGTCGGAACCATTACTATTGTTCCGTTAGCCTCAACTTTATATGGAATGTTGCGCTCCTTGAGCTTTGTGACAATCACACCCCCGTCCTCAGGGGAAAGATTGTTATACAGAACCTGGTAATCTTCCTGATTTCCCAGGTAAAATATACCCGCAAACCCTGCCCCCAGCAGAACAATAATAAAGACCATGCTGATCTTTTTAGAAAGCGGCAGCGCATTTAAAAGGTTGGCAAATTGGCTGATTGAATCACTCATACTTAAATCTTCCCTTATTTTATACTTTTACGACGCCATCAAAATTGCATGTGTGTTATTTCTTTGTAGGCCTCTATAGCCTTGCTTCTGATTGCAAGAAAAAGGCGCATGGATATATCCGCCTTTTGCAAAGCTATCATGGTTTCATGGATATCGGCTTTTCCTTTTAAAAGATCCATAATCGATTTATCAGCCGCTTTATCCATTCCGTCGACCCGGTCGATAGCTCCTTTTATCACTTTACCAAATTCCGATGTGCTTTCCTGTTTCAGGTTTTCATTCAGCTGAATGGGGGCTTGTCGATAATTTCCAATCTTTAAATCATTCATTATTTATCTCCCTATTTCAAGAGCTTTGATGATCATCTGTCTGGCTGCCTTGATGGCCGCAATATTGGCCTCAAACGCCCTTCTGGCCATCAGCATGTTCGTGGTTTCCACAATAAGCTCAACATTCGGTTTAAGCAGGTACCCGTCTTTATCCGCATCGGGATGACTGGGATTAAAGACCTTTTTAAAAGGGCTTTTATCTTCGACAATCTGCTCGATTTGCACTCCTTCAACTTGCCTGTCCAAAATATTCCGGAAACTCCCAACCATCGACTTTGACCTCATTACTACCATCTTTCTGCGGTAAGGCCCGCCCTTATCTGTCCGGGTTGTCTCAAGGTTGGCAAGATTGCTTGCAATAATATCCATACGTTTCCTCTGAGCATAAAGGCCCGAGGCACTTGCCTCGAGAGGTATCAAAAAATCCATGCTAGCGCCCTCCCTCTCTGATAACTTCTCTCAGTATTGCCATTTTTCTTAAAAGCGTCTCAACGGAAGCTTTGTATATTAAATTGTTTTGGGTCAGTTTCGTCATTTCCCTGTCGATATTAATCCAGTTATAGCCGTTCCATTCGCCTTTGTCCTCAACAGCTTCAACCCCGGCGGCACCGCTCCGATCCAGATCGATATGCCCGGGATTTGTCCTCGCCAAATCAAGTTCTTGTCCTGATTCCAGCATCCGGTTCAAGGCGGCCTTAAAGTCGATATCTTTGGCCCTGTATCCGGGCGTATCTATGTTGCTGATATTGCTTGCTACAACAGCATGCCTTTTTTGACTTAGGCCGATTGTGCGCTCCAGGGCTTGAAATGTTTTACTAAAGGATAATTTGTCCGGCATCCTGTTCTCCTTACTTCAATGCAATAATATTATTGTAGGCGGTCACATATTTTTCAAGCTCCCTGCAGGCCGCCCGCGGCGGGCCAAAATGCTCAAATCGACGAAAAAGGAGCTTTGTTTATACTTAAAGCAATTTGCATGCCTTTTTATTGCTCTGCCATCGTTTTTTTGTATTCATTGAGCTTATTTCTCAATGTTCGCACACTTATACCTAAAATATCGGCTGCATGGGTTCTGTTCCCATTTGTCTGGTCAAGAGCGCGGAAAATCACATTTTTCTCCACTTCTTTTAAAGGTAATGCGGGGATAGAGGAATATCCAGGTTCTGCAGACGGTCCGCGGCCCCCAATTATAAAAAGGCTTTCCTGATCTATTAGATCCCCCTTGCACATGAGAACCGCTCTTTCGATTATATTTTCAAACTCTCTGACATTCCCCCTCCATGGCATCTGCATCAGTGACGCCATAGCCTCTTCCGTCAAACCTTTGACAGACCGATTATCCATTTTGCAGTACTTTTCGATAAAATATTCCGCCAGCAGCGGGATGTCATCTTTGCGCGTACTCAATGGCGGCAAAAGCAGCGGTATAACATTCAAACGATAATACAGGTCTTCTCTGAATTTCCCCTCTTTAATCTGTTCTTCGACATTTCTGTTTGTTGTGGCAATAAATCTGACATCCACCGGAACCGGGTCCATACCGCCGACCCTGTCAACCTCCCTTTCCTGCAACACCCTTAATAGTTTGGATTGCAGTTGATAATCCATCTCGCTGATCTCATCCAAGAGCAAGGTGCCCTTATCGGCCATTTCAAACTTACCTTTTTTCCTTGCAATTGCGCCTGTGAAGGCACCCTTTTCGTGACCGAACAGTTCGCTTTCAAGCAAGCTCTCCGGCAGCGCCGCACAGTTGACGGCAACAAAGGCATTATTCTTCCGGGAACTGTTATTATGTATATATCTTGCAAATATTTCTTTTCCTGTACCCGACTCTCCCTGAATAAAAATGGATGCTCTGCTGTCGGCCACATCTTTCGCCATCTGCAGCAGCCGCTTCATTTCCTGATTTTTTGTGATTACTTTAAACTTCCCGTCAGACTTCCCTTTATCCGCAGTCCCCAAACCATTAGACACCTGCGAAATAATGATTTCTACCATTTTGAGCGTCAACGGCTTTATTAAAAAATCATCTGCGCCCAGCTTCATGGCCTCTACTGCTTCTTTGACCCCGGCATTTTCTGAAATAAGAATGACGGGCAGGGATGCTTTGACCTCCTTTATCTGCCTTAAGAGACCCAGCCCGTTGACCCGCGGCAAATTAAGCTCTGTTATAACAAGGTCGTAGTGGCCCCTGACTACCTCTTCAAAGGCCGACCGGCCGTTATCTGCGGTTACAACCTGGAAACCCGACTCCATAAAAACCTTATTGATACTACTTGCTTGATTGCTGGTGTCATGGTCAGCGAATAATAGCTTTTTTCTTTTCATCTTTAGATTTTTTCTCTTTTTTTCCGTTCTTCTCTCATTCTGTTCATTTCCCAATTAAAATCAATCTCTTCCATCCGCTCTTTGGCTAAATTGCTCCAGAATGGATCATTGAGGTCTGAAATCTCTTTGTAGAGAGCAAGAAAATCTTCCTTTTTATTTAATAACCGATATCCTTGGGCAACCTTAAGCATCAGTGAAATTTTATCTGCTTTTTCTTTTGCCATCGCTATGGCCTGGTTAAAGAGACTAATGGCTTTTTCAGTATCACCGAGATTGAAATATAAATCTCCTATCTCTTGATAGACATTGTAATCGGCAGAGCTGCAAAGGCTCTTTAA
>JABMQM010000479.1 GCA_013203195.1 Desulfobacteraceae bacterium
CTCATAGACAATGCGGACGGTGATTCCGTCCCGTACCGATTCGGTCATGGTGTAGGCATCCACCGACGGCCCGAACACATCCAAGGTGGCGTCAATGGGCGTGCCGGTAAAGCCCACATAGGTGGCGCCCGGCAGCGAGTCGTGCAGGTATTTGGCAAAGCCGTAGGTGCGCTTGACGCCTTCCGGTGTAATACGCACCTTCTGATCCAGATTGACCTGGCTGCGGTGCGCCTCGTCCGAGATGCAGATCACGTTGGTGCGCTCGGTGAGCAGCTCGGTGTCTTCGGTAAATTTATGGATGGTGGTCAAAAAGACACCGCCGCTGCTGCGGCCCTTGAGCAATTCCCGGAGCTGGTCCCGGCTCTCCACACTGATCACCGCCTCGTCGCCGATATAGCCCTTGGCCCCCACAAACTGGCCGGAAAGCTGGTCGTCCAGGTCGGTACGATCGGTGATCAGCACAATGGTGGGGCTGGCAAAATCAACGCTCTTCATGAGCAGCCGGGTTAAAAAGAGCATGGTAAAGCTCTTGCCGCAGCCGGTAGCCCCGAAATAGGTGCCGCCCTTCCCATCTCCCTCGGGGCGACGATGGGCCTTGATGTTGGCGTAGAGCTTGGTGGCCGCGTAGTATTGCGGATAGCGGCAGAGGATCTTTTCTTCCTTGCGCGAGCTATCCGGCAGATAGATGAAGTTGCGGAGGATGTCCCGCAACCGGTACGGGTCGAACATGCCCCGGACCATGGTGTACAGGGAGTCGATGCCGTCCTTCTCGCTCAGGTCACTGCCATCGGTCTTGCGCCAGCCGTAGAAAAATTCATAGGGGGCAAAAAAGGAACCGGCCCGGTTATTCACCCCATCGCTGATCACCAAAAACGCGTTGTATTTGAAAAGCTCCGGGATGTCGCGTTTATATCGCACCGTGAGCTGGACAAAGGCATCATGGATGGTGGCCTCTTCGCGGATGGCGCTCTTAAACTCAAAGACCACCAGGGGCAAACCGTTGATATAGAGGATACCGTCCGGGATACGTTTTTCATACCCCACGATTTCAAGCTGGTTGACCATCTTGAAAATGTTCTTGCCGGTCCCATAGGCCGCCTGGGACTCGGCAACCACGGTTGCCACCTCGCCGGCTTTGGGGATGCGGAACGCCGCCAGGTCCGAATAGTCGATGAGCTGAATGTAGAGGTCCTTCTGGCTGCGGTCCTCCCGCTTAAGCAGAAGACCATCGGCCACCATTTTCATGATCGCCTTGTTGGACTCGTAGAGATCCGAGGCGGGCAGGGTCTCTAATTTGCGGATAATGGAATCAATCTCATTGGCGGTGATATTGTCACCGGCATACTGGCCGGCCAAAAATTGTTGCAGGTCTTCCTTGATCAGGACCTCGCCCGGCTCGCGATTGATCGTCTCGCCTGAAACATGGGGATAGCCCTCATTTTTCAGAAGCTCAATTATCGCAAGCTCCAATTTCGCTTCTGTGAATTTCACTTTCCTTCCCCCTTACCGGACGTAATGACCTGTAATTCCTTGATGTCCATCTCCAGTTCCTGCAAGCTTGCCTCCCTGCAGCTCGTTAAAATAATTCATGGAGTGGCCGCTCTTGAAACGCTCGTCATTGAGGGCAAACCCCTTGACGATATACTCCTTCAAGCGCTGGGTGGCCCAGATGCGGAATTGGGTCGCAATCTGAGATTTTATGCGGTAGCCGACGGAGATGATTGCATCAAGATTGTAAAAATTCTGTTTGCGTTCAACTTTACGGCCCCCTTCAGGCTGAACTTGTAAGAATTTCTTACAAGTTGCCTCTTGGTTCAATTCGCCTTCCAAGTAGATGTTTTTCAGGTGCATGGTGATATTCTGCGGTTTCACCTGAAAGAGCTGCGCCATCAGTTTTTGTGTTAGCCAGACGGTTTCATCATCCAGCCTGACATCAATCTTAATATCGCCTTCGGGATTTTTGTATATGAGGATTTCAGCGGTATTGCTCATGACCAGCTCCGAAAAAGAGAGAAATGATGAATTATGAGTGCTGAATGCTGAATTGTTTATTGGTTCATCTTTCATTTGGCTTTATTCCTGTATCGCAGGCTCCAATTTCGCTTCTGAGAAGAAGGCAAATACGCGATCTGTAATCCTCACTTCATAATTTATCATTCATCCTTCATAATTACCTTGCCTGCCTCTACTTTGGTTTGCGATGAAATAAAAACACCCATAATTTTCAATAAGTTAAAAACTTGACTCTTCAAAAAGCCGGTTTGAATTGTAATAACCGCTATGCCCAGGCGGGGATGTACCTGGCATACCGTTTTGATTCCGCCGGTGCATTTGGATCGTTTTTAACCAATCCCTGCTCTACAGCCGCAGCGATAATCTGGGAAATGGTATTGCTGCTGCCCTCGGATACCCGGCCATCCCGGTGTGTCACCTCCTGAATATCGACGCGGAACCCAATCGCCTGGAAGATTTTAGACGCCATATCGACGGGGTCGTTAAAAGCAGCGGTACCCACGACAGGGCGAGGGGGTTTATCCGCAATACCAAGTAACAAATGACCCCCGCCCTCGTTGGCCAGCGCCACACAATAGCGATAAAGCTTCTTATTATCGAACTGGTTCTTCGCTTCTTTAAATTCGAGATGTTGCGTTTCTGACTTGGCGCTTCGCCAAAAGTTAATCTGTTCAACAGTAATGGTCATAGCTTAATCCTGGATTAGTTTGTTGCAAATCACCAATGACGTGCTCGTATTCCGCCTCACCCATCAGCTCGGGGATGGCCTGTTTCAGTTTTGCTTCGGTGAACCTCATAGGGCCAGTTCCTCCACCATTTTTTCGGCATCCCGAATGCGGAGTTCGCCGGATAGGAGTTTGGGTAACAGGGTATCGCGGAGTTTTGTGAGGTTTAAAATAGCCAAAGAATTTTGCTCTATTTTCCCATCGAGAGCGCCGGCTTGCACCTCAAAGACTTCAAGCAGCTTTTTGTCATTTTTAAGCTGTAGCAAGGCTTTAAAATCTTTCTGATTGATGCTGCCAAACACGGTTCCCTCAGCTTCAAATTTGTTGAAATTCTCTCTAAATTCAAGCATCGAGTAATATGTGAAAGAACGACTCCCCGACTTATGCCGTGCCGCACTCACCCCGCGTCCGATGCAACAGTCAATATGGGCCATATTCACATCTCCGACAGGAGCTCGCACACTGATCAAGGTGTCGCCTTTGTTTGCAAACCTTTTAGGGGCAGTGCAATATATTCGATTAGATGGATACCTAAAGCCAAAATCCGTCCTGCCTTGAAAAAAGGCTATACCCTCGCCATTGTCATTATAAGTAGTGCCAGGTGGAGATTGCCCCATAGTAACGTCAAATTCTTTCCCAACGGAGCTAACCACCCAACCCTTCGGAATCCAGCCCAGCTCGTCGCTGTAGGTGAACTCGTCGGGGAAGAGGGTGCGAATTTCTTCGGGCAGGGGCCGGCGCTTGTCGCCGAGGGCGGCGCGGGCTTGGGCCTTTTCGCAAAGTTCTGCGGGGATTTCCTTGCCGCCGGCCAGGGCGTTGTCGATCACCGGGTCAAAATCAACAAACCAGCTCTTGAACAGGGCCTGGGCCATGGACTCCAAGGTCTCATTCATCCGCCGGTTCAACTCAATCCGGTCATCCAACGCTCCAAGCACATGGGCTATGGCTTTTTGTTCGGGGAGTGAGGGAATGTTAAAAGACACACCTTTTAATCCTATGATAGTTAAAGCTTTCTGAGCAGAACCTATCATTATGGCCTCTAACTTATTTTGACCTAATCTGGATTGTAGTAAGTAACTTAAAAAATTTGAAAATAATGATTCCTTGAAATTTCTGAACCAAATCAAGTTCCCATCTTTAAAGTAAAAATCACCATCATTTGATACGTGGTATGGAATTCCTGCTCTCTGTCCAACAGCGGAGATTAATAAGTCCCCATTTTTCGGTGCTCCAAATTTATTTTTGATGTCAAAAAACCGTTCTTCACTTATAAACAATTGATTGGATACATTTTGTCCTGCGGCTTTTTCAATTATTTCTTTAGATCTATAAAATGGTATCCCGTTGTCAACATAATCTGAGGCAAAAATTCTTTTTGCGGATAGGATTTCACAGTGGTCACCAAGTTGACTTTCAACCCACTCACTCCCCATAGCCCAGCACCTCCAGGTTCTTGCGTATGACGGCGTCCAGTTCCGCACCTTCCCTCATCTGTTCATAAAGGGTACTGCTCAACGCGGCCATCTTCTCCTCAAAGGGAATTCCGTCATCCTCCAGATCTGCTGCCCCCACATAACGCCCAGGGGTGAGGACATAGTCATGGGACTTGATCTCCGCCAAGTTGGCGGACTTGCAGAAACCCGCCTTGTCCTCATACTCACCAGCTTCGGCCTCGCCACGCCAGGCGTGGTAGGTGCGGGCAATCTCGGCAATCTCTGCCTCGGACAGGTCCCGATGGACACGATCCACCAGGACGCACATCTCGCGGGCATCTATGAACAGGGTCTCACCCTGGCGGTCACGAAATCCTTTCCCCGCGTCGGCCTTTTTATTGCGGGATATAAACCAGAGGCAGACCGGAATCTGGGTGGTATAAAAAAGCTGGCCGGGCAGA
>JABMQM010000480.1 GCA_013203195.1 Desulfobacteraceae bacterium
AACATTTAGACAAATTCCTTTTTTTTCATACTTCTTCAATGGCGCAATCATTTTTATCTAGTGTCCATCCAGAAATGAGGATTTTTGTTCAATATCTAGGCATTCGAAAAAAATAACCGCAGGCATATGTGTAATATTCAGAGGATTATTTTTTGAGCGTAACGCAGAGATTGGGCAAAAAGACCATTTATGGATGGACACTAGATAAAAATGATTGCGCCATTGAAGAAGTATGAAAAAAAAGGAATTTGTCTAAATGTTGGGTGTGGCTTGATTGCACCTTCAGAGTGGACAAGTTACGACTCCTCTTTCACTTTAAAATTGGCACGGACACCCATAATAGGAAGTAGCATAATTCGAATCATTAACGGCCCCGATTGGCCATCGTCAGCTTTATGTGGCGATATTGTAAAAGGTCTGAACATTCCTTTCGAAAGCTGCGACTTGATTTTTGCTTCTCACATTTTAGAACATATAAGTTTATCAGATTTTCATATCGCCATGAACAATATTTATTCCTATTTGAAAAAAGGTGGGATATTCCGAGCAATCGTTCCCGATCTTAACTATTACATTAAAAAATACAGCTCACAAATAAGCGACCGTTCAGCGTCCCCAAAAGCATCATTTGAATTTATGGAAAAGATGAACATCGGATATGCGCAAAGCAGGCGAAACATATTTTGCAGACTTCTTGAGGCGGTTAAAAATTCAAGGCATCAATGGATGTGGGATGCACCTTCTCTCTTTTCAGCTTTTGTTGAGTACGGCTTTCAGGGCGTTCATTTGTGTGAATATGGCGATTGGTCGGATGTCAGGTTTAAATTGGTCGATAAGAAAGAAAGTTATGCTGATTCGATTTGCATTGAAGGTCACAAAGAATGATTTCACCTGAATTTGAGCCTCAATTAGTCTCCGTAATAATTCCTACATATAACCGGGCGAACTACATTAAAAAGACCATAGAATCTGTAATCGAACAGCATTATCGTCCCATCGAATTAATTGTAGTAGATGACGGCTCTACGGATTTTACAAAAGATGTGGTGTCTGACTTAAATGAGAGATGTCGGGATGATGCTGAAATATCATTACACTATCTGTTTCAAAAAAGATCAGGCGCAGCAGCAGCAAGAAACAAAGCTTTTTGTATATCGCGAGGTGAGTTTATCCAGGTTATTGACTCCGATGATTTACTTTCTGCGAATAAATTAAAAAATCAAGTAACCGCGCTGAGAAACAACCTGGATTTCTGCGTTGCATATGGCAACTGGAAAATTCATTGTGATAGATACGGGCTCCTGAAATATGGGCCCCTTCGACAAACAAAACCTGTTGAATCAGAAGACAGCATGCTTCGGGGTTATCTTTCATCCGAATGGTTTTGTCCCGTACACAGTTATTTGTTTCGGCGAGAAGTAATTGCCAATACCGGTTTTTTCGATGAAAGATTATTGCGCCGGCAGGATACCGACTATTTGATCCGCGTGTTATTAAATCGACACCGCTTTTTGTATGTGAAAGGGGCAACAGCCTACTATACAAGGCACGGTGGTGAACATATTGGAAACCCAAAAAATTATGATAAACATTTCTTGTCATCGCTGTGGGTAATAGAAAACGCATACTCTATTTTAAATCAAAATCAAAGCGTTGATCAATACTCAGAGGAAATGAAAAAATATTTGATGCGGCTGGCTAAAGAAGCTTTTTACATGGGTTATCATCGGGGCGTGGAAATGGCCGAAGAAAAAATCAAAGCTTGGTTTTCGAATAATCTTGGCGAAAATGATTTACATTTTAATCATGCGCCAATGAGTTTTAAACGCAATGTGGTCAAGCTGGGGAAACACATCTTGGGGGACTGTGCATTAGATTGGATCAATAAGGCGGCCGGAAAAGGTCCGGGAGGATAGTTTTTTGAAGGACACTTACTTATATAATAACGGCAGACCTATTTGCTCAAGCAGCTATATATGGGAACCGCTAATCAAGATTCTTTCAAAACATGATGTAAGCCATAAGAAGATATTTGAAATCGGCTGTGGGAATGGTGCCACAGCCAATATGCTTGATCAGTTAGGATACGATGTCACCGGTGTCGATACATCGATTAGTGGTATTGAAATAGCGAGTCAATCTTTTCCGCATTTAAAACTATTTCAAGGATCTGCCTATGATGACCTATCAAAAAAATATGATAAATTCCCTATTGTAATGAGCTTGGAAGTAATAGAGCATCTTTATTACCCGCGAAAATTTGTTAATAATTTCTACTCTTTATTGGAAGATGGGGGCATGGGTGTCATATCGACCCCGTACCATGGTTATTTAAAAAATATGGCACTTGCATTAACAGGAAAAATGGACGCCCATTTTTCACCTTTATGGGATGGAGGTCATATCAAATTCTGGTCTGTGCAAACTTTAAAATCTCTGCTTTCTGAGGCGGGATTCGAAGATATCAGTTTTGTAAGAGTCGGCAGGATTCCATTTATTGCCAAGTCAATGATTGCTGTTGTTTGCAAGCATACATCACGATAGGGTCTCTCCTTTTGCTTAAACTATCTATAATAACGGTCTGTTTCAACGCTGCAAACACTATAAGGAATTGTATCGAAAGTGTTAGCCGGCAAAGCCTGCCAGTCGAACATATCATTGTCGACGGCGGGTCTGATGATAACACCCTGGAATTACTTGAGCATTACAGATCTCAAGTTGCCAGGTTGATTTCTGAACCAGACAGCGGAATTTACGACGCCATGAACAAAGGGCTGCGACTGGCCAGCGGGGATGTAATCGGAATTCTAAATGCCGATGATTTTTATTCAGATCCAGGGACATTGCAAAAGGTAGCAGAAGGTTTCAAAGATCAAAAAATAGATGCCTGCTATGGTGACCTGATTTATGTAGATGCAACCGACATCCGCAAGATTGACCGCTACTGGCGTTCCGGAAATTATGACAGGTGTAAATTCTATAATGGCTGGATGCCGCCTCATCCTACTTTTTTCGTACGACGCTCGGTCTATAAGAAATACGGCCTTTTCAATTTAGACTTGGGGTCGGCCGCTGATTACGAACTGATGCTCCGATTCCTTCTGAAACACAAGGTTTCATGTAAATATATTCCTGAAATATTAGTTTGCATGCGAACCGGAGGTAAAAGCAACGCCTCATTAAAGCATCGCTTGACGGCACATAGAAACGACTATTTAGCCTGGAAAGTAAATCAGCTTAAGTCGCACCCCTGGACTCTAATGATGAAACCTTTGCGTAAAATAGAACAGTACATAAAAAGGCCTTCTCTAGGCGTATATGATCCGGAATCTGTCATTTGAATTTCTTAGACAGGATAACAGGATAAACAAGATTATTTTTTCATACGAGGCCTTTGAAAACTGAAAAAGACCTGCAAATACCTAAGCGCCCTGCTCTGCATACTGGTTGTTATTATTATTGTACAGGCAGCCTACTTTCTAACTGTTGGGCCTGAAAATACTATCATTGAAAAAGCAGATCTCATTGTCGTCTTTCCCGCTGAAAATGAACGTATTGCAGCCGGTTTGCAGCTGGCAGAAGAAGGATATGCTCCTAATTTCACGGTCGCAGGAATCACTGAAGAGAGTTTAAAGCTTTATTTAAAAAAGTACAAAGATCTGCCGGCTTCAGTAAAGCCGATTATCAGCCCAAGAAGCAATACTACTTTTGAAGATGCTTTGATCACAAGACAAGTTTTACAAAAACACAAGTTTAATTCCGTCATCCTGGTAACTTCCACGTATCATCTTCCCAGAGCCTACTTTCTTCTGCGTGTACTGACATCGGGCATGAATGTAAAAATAGACAGGTACGGTGTCGAAAAAAAGTGGCGGTTGCTTGCCGCCTCAAATCTCAAACCTGAGGACTCGGGTATCAATGTGAACGCTAACGTAAAAGGGCCGCAAAAAGCGCATAAAGAGCAAAGAGTCAAGACTTTAAAGCAAAAGTTGATTTATAATGAAATGATAAAATTCTGGACCAGCCTTGGGGAAATGGCGGGCTACACGGTCACTGGAAGAGTACTCACAGATAGTCCCTTATGCCTCAGGACAAGAAAATTTTTAAAAGCAAACGTTCTCTTTGCAGTCAATGGAGCCGTGGAGTGATTGTATTATGACCTCAATTATTGCCATTTTCTCTCTGTCACTCATAATTGCCCTGATTATAACACCCATGGTGGCTAGAACAGCTGTAAAATGCGGTCTGGTTGATATCCCGACAGTCAGAAAGGTCCACTCAAAGCCCATACCTCGTGTTGGCGGTGTGGCCATCTACATTTCTTTCTATTTCGCATTTATTCCGCTTATCTTTTACCGGACAAGGATCTTGGAGTTGTTGATCCAGGAGCACCGCATGATCTATCTGGCCGCAGGCGCCAGCGTCGTCTTTGGCCTGGGATTGTGGGATGACACCCGTAGAATAAGACCCGAGTTGAAGCTGGGGATTCAAATCGTTGCAGCCCTGATTGCCTACTTGGGTGGCGTGCGCATCGTCGCTGTGGGACTTCCCGGCATGCCGTTCTTGATCTTGGGCTGGTTATCCTTGCCTTTCACCCTGTTGTGGATTTTGCTGGTAACCAACGGCATCAACCTGATAGACGGCCTCGACGGTCTGGCCGCCGGGGTGAGCATTTTTGCGTGCCTGGTCCTGCTCATCCTCTGTGTGCTATCCGAACAACTTCTGGTAGCCGTGGTGCTGGCCGGCCTTTCAGGAGCCATCCTGGGATTTTTAAGGTACAATTTCAATCCAGCCTCAATATTCTTGGGAGACAGCGGCAGCTATTTTTTGGGATATCTGCTGGCCACCTTGAGTATTCTGGGATCGGTCAAGAGCCAGGCTGCCGCCACCCTCCTGATCCCCGTCATTGCGCTGGGCCTTCCCCTCGTCGATACTGTCTGGAGCGCCGTTCGCCGCTTTATCTTCGGCCGCAGACTCTTTCGGCCCGACAGGGAACATATTCATCATATGCTTCTGAAACTTGGCTATTCGCACCGGCGAGCGGTCCTGCTGCTATACGGCATAACCGTTGGGATGGGGGGAATTTCCTTGTTTATGATCCATGCCCAGAACGAACGAGCGGCCCTGCTCTTGCTGATAGTGGGGGCTGTCACGATTCTCGGCATCCGCAAGCTCGGTTATTTAAACTACTTGAGTGGGGAGCGGATCATACGCTGGGCCGGGGACATCTCAGATGAGATGGGGTTAAGCCGTGAGAGGAGATACTTTCTGGGATTGCAGGCGGATACGAGCAATTCCAAAAATATTGATGAGCTGTGGCAACATATCATCCGTAGCGCGCTGATGCTCGGGTTTGATATGGCCGCCCTGTGTCTCAACAACCATAACGCTGACGCTGCCTCAGAAAACCCGCTCAAAGTGCCTGGAAAGCAGGATGGATTAGATAGCCGGGTAATCCATTCCATTATGTCCAGTATCTGTATGCGCAATAGTCCCCCTGAACTGGAATGGGCTAACCCCTCATTTGTCAGGGAAAACGGCACCTGGAGCCATTACCTTATGAAGCTCGAACTGCCGCTGCTGATTAACGGTGACAAAAATTTTGGCACTCTGGTGCTCTGCAAGGATCTGAGAGTAAACACCTTGAACCAGCATGTCTTAAAACGGGTAGAACACCTTACACGATCCATCATCAGCGCGCTGGATAAAATGGAAAATTTGCAGCAAGCCGTAAGTTCATAAGTAAAGAATCCTGGCCCAGAAGACCAGGCTTTGATTTGCCCCTGAAAGGGGCTGTTTCCTGCAAGTTGGACAAGTTTGAAGTGACTATTCTGGTTAGCCGGTTAACCGGTTAGCCCGTTGTCCAGTATTAAATTACGGGCTAACGGGCATAACGGGCCAACCCCGCATGCTGCGGGACAGGCTGGGC
>JABMQM010000481.1 GCA_013203195.1 Desulfobacteraceae bacterium
CCGCCGTCGGCAGCCAGAGGGCCGGCTTCATCCTCTATCAACCGGTATAGTCGATCTACTTCTTCACCGATAAAATCCTGGGTTTCATTGCCTATCATCAGATTTTTCAAATCCCGGCGAAGATTGTCGGCATGCACCCTCACAACCCAGCCTTCCGAGTAAGGATCACGACCGGCCAGACTTCCTTCCTCCCTCAGTCTGGGATTAATAGCGGTGACCACCCCGCTTACGGGTGAGAGTACCTGGGCTTCATTAGAACCCCGATTCATCAAAATATCAGACCGGTCTTGTTTGAGTTCCTTGCCTACAAGGGGAGCCTCAATCCGGTCAAGGGGACCGAGCAGACGCAGTGCAAAATCGTCCAGGCCCACTCGGACTTCTGATCCTTCCTCCACCCGCACCCAGGCATGACCCCGATGAAGGTAATATCCATGGGGAATCTTGAACCCTTCAATATCGAGAAAATCCACCGGCTGGACCACGGCATATACCGAGTACTGATCATGAAAATATTGATCAAACTCGCAATTGCCGCAGCGGTACTCATGGGTGCAGGCCTTAAACTCAATCCGTTCTTTCATATGATGCAGGCAGGGCCGTTTCCATGGCGGCAGTTCTTTTAATTTTTCTTTCCAGAATACGATCCGGCCTCTTTTGCCCTTCGGGAGCAAGCCTTGTTGCCGAAGGTGCCTGTTCTCGTCGGAAACCCGTCGCATGGCTCTGTCAAATCGACAAGCTGTGCACTGGTAATCCGCCTCGCAAAGGCGGCGGCGCACCACCTGTGCCTGCATCCAGATGCAGGGTGAGATTTTTTTATCTATGCGGTGCTGTAAACCATTCGGTTTCATTTTCTGCTTCCCTTTTTATTGCCACTAAGACACCAAGGCACGAAAAAAAATGAATATATCCTTCGTGTCTTTGTGCCTTTGTGGCAAATAGTTTTAGGTTTTAAGAAAAGTTTTCGTCAGGTTCGCCCACCCGAGATCAGGCAGGTTGCCGTAAATGTCTTCCTGCAGATAACCACCGTCAGCGGCCAGCGGCCCCGCAACCTCTTCGATCATAGTTTCAAGGTGGTTAACTTCGGCATTGATCCAGTCCAGACTGTCGGTATTGGTCATCAGCTGTTGCATGCTTTTCTTAATGTCAGGCGTTCGCACCATAAACAGCCAGCCGTCACCATAGGGTTCCCGGTTGGCTACCTCGGGGTTCTCTCTGACCTTGGAATTGACTTCCATGATGACGCCGCCGATGGGAGAAAGCACTTCGGCATTGTTATCTTTACGCCTCAAACCCCAGCCGGGTTTGCCCGGGTCCAATTGGTTGCCCATGAGCGGAAGATCGAGGGCATCCGCTTTGCCCAGCAGTTTGAGCGCAAAGTCATCCAATCCGATGCGTATGTATCCGCCGCTTTCAATGCGCGCCCAAGCATGACCGTTGTGAAAATAGTACCCCACGGGAACATCGAAACCTTTGACATTTTGTATTTCAAAGGGCACGGTTTTGGTCTTGGCGGCCCACACATCCTCGAAAAACTGGTCAAAATCACATGAAGCACACTCATAGTTATACGCGCAAAGTCGATGCCCAATGCGCTCGGTAAGGCTGTGCCGGCACACCCTGTCCATGTCCGGCACTCTACGCATAGCATCCTGCCAACTCATCTGTTTGCCTTTTTCGACCTGCTTGTGCATGCCCAGATCATATTTGCAGGTATTGCAATCGTAATAATTGTTACAGTTCTTGAAATTGGCGACTCCGGCCTGCATCCAGAGACAGGGATGGGTTGCTTCGGCGCGTTTTTCGGGTTTCACCATCCAGACCTGCCCCCCTAATACTGCCTGGATCTCCCTTTCTTGATCAAGGTCCTGCTCAGACCCCTTGCGATACGTGGAACCGAACCCTAAACGACTTCTGCGATCTTCCTTCATTTTTTCTGCCATTTTTCATTCTCCTTTGCTTAGCGCTTATTTATTTTACTCATTTTTTCTTTTTGCTTTGTTGACATATAATAGCAAAGGTCATGCCATTTTTATACGATATCGTTTTTTTCAACATAACTGCTTGTATTTAAACTTTTTTTATAAATAACGGCGCTGATCTGAGTATGGTTGGTTGTTAAGCCGGGATGTGGTAATTCCCTACATTCATATTCAAGGCAGCGCATTGCTCTCGCTGATTTTAGATATTTTATCTATTCATATAAACCGGTTAGAGGCATGTTGCATTTTTCCTCAGTCAAGTCTTAATTTTCTACACACAAAGAATTACTTGGCATTAAAAATTGGCCATGCTACTAAATCTCGAACTATTATTCTGGATGATTTAAACTATGAAAAAAGATAGTAACGCCCTTCCCAAAAAAGTCCTTGTCGCCGACTGGCAGACTTTGACACGAACATTTATCAGGCCTGAAGACGACGCTGCCAGAGCCACATTGATTAAGTACATGGAGCAAATCCTCTTCGGGCTGCATGATTTTCTCAAAAAGCACGTTGGTTTTACCGAAGAGATCAGCCTTAAGGATTTAGCCGAGAGGTTTACCGACACCCTGATCAGTGAAAATCCTGAAAAAAAACTTGCGGATGTCATTACGGACTTGATCGAAGTTATCGCACCCCATGCGGTCAATGTTGCTTCACCCTATTTTGTGGGCCACATGACATCAGCCATCCCTTTCTTTATGGTCCATCTTAAAACCATAGTTGCGGCCTTGAATCAAAACGTTGTCAAAATCGAAACATCCAAAGTGGTTTCGGTTATCGAAAGACAAGTACTGGCTAAAATCCACCGGCTGGTCTATCGAAAAAGCGATGCCTTTTATCAAGAAAATATCCAGAGTACTCGAACCACTTTAGGCTGTTTTATCGAAAACGGTACACTGGCGAACCTTACGGCGCTATGGGTTGCCAGAAATTCTCTGCTTGCTCCAAAAAATGGCTTTGAAGGTGTGGAAAAGGAAGGATTGCAAGCTGCTTACCGTGCCTACGGAATCAAAAGGTGTGTCGTGCTTGTCTCCAAGCGGGGCCACTATTCGCTGAACAAGGCTGGAGGCATTCTGGGAATCGGCAATCAAAATATTATTGCTATTGATGTAGATAAAGAGAATAAAATCGATCTGGATTGCCTGCAAAAAACGATCAGTAAAATTAATGACCAAGGGGGTAAAACCGCTATCTTGGCAATTGTCGGAATTGCCGGTACCACGGAAACCGGTTCCGTCGACCCGCTTTTTAAACTCGCCGAGATTTGTACTGCAAACAATATATACTTTCATGTTGACGCCGCCTGGGGCGGACCAACCTTGATGTCAGAAAAATACAGCCGTCTGCTCGCCGGTATAGAGCTGGCCGATTCTGTTACCATCGACGGGCATAAACAATTATATATGCCCATGACCTGCGGCATGGTCTACTTTAAAAATCCAACGATAATGGACGCTGTCACCTATCATGCCCCCTATATCAGCCGGCCCGGATCTGTTGATCTCGGCATAAAATCTTTGTCAGGATCCAGGGAGGCAAACTCATTAATCCTTGATAGCGCCCTTAAAATTATGGGAAGCCGGGGCTATGCCCTGCTCATCGAACACGGCATAGAAACAGCTCGCGAATTTGCCGCAGAAATTGAAAAACGAGCAAATTTTCAGCTCGTTACGCGGCCCCAGCTAAATATTTTAACTTACAGATTATATCCTTCTGATTTAAAAGAAAAGTTTCTTAAAGGCGATATCGAGCGGCAAATCACAATTAACGAAAAGGTAAACACTGTCAACCACGAGGTTCAGCGCTTGCAAAGGGAAGCCGGCCAAAGTTTTGTTTCCAGAACAACATTACAAACCGAATATTTTCCGGGGCATGATATTGTGGTGCTGCGCTGCGTCATCATGAA
>JABMQM010000482.1 GCA_013203195.1 Desulfobacteraceae bacterium
CAAAAGAACTCGATCCGGTTTAAAGGCAAGATGCCGGTTCCAAAATCGCTTCCAGTGGCGGCCTGGATTAACAAACCCGCTACTGATGATTTCGAGTCTAATATATTAACACACGTGTCTCATTTTCATTGACATATTCCGTTAAGTCATAAGAAGTTCGATCTTGCAATAACAGATAGAAGCTATCTCAAAATGCAGATCGCGGTCAAGAAGCAAGTTGAGCTTTGCGAAATCCCGCCGTCGAGGGCGCGCGCCGATCCGCCGTCGCCTGCTTACAGAGCTATGGCGGGACACGTGAAAAAGCACAGCATACACGGGAGTATGTGAGCATTTTGAAGAGGTGCGCAACACCGTAATTGGGCGTTATATGTATTTTTGAGATAGCTTCTATCCAGTTGAAGCTATCTTTCCAAGCCTCTTCATCATGATATTCGCTACCTTGATGTGACTGTAATGTTCGGTAATTTTTTGGGCATTAGCTTGCAATGCCTCATTATTCTTTAATTGATAACAGGCCTTCATCTTTTTTCCTAGATCATCCACATCGATATACGCCCATTGCATTTTGCAGTGGAGCAATCTCGGCTGGAAAGTCAGGTCCTCTTCCCTGATGTTGTCCAACCGGTATTTTACCGGAAAAGAGTTTTTATTGTTCATATACTCCATATTACCGGAATACCCGGTAGCAATAACAAGCTTTCCAAAAGACATTGCATCGGAAATGCTCAATCCCCAAGCTTCAGCACAATGAGAACTAATATAGCAGTCACACACCGCATGCAGCGCCTTAATATACTCATCATCGATAAGCTCATTGATAGTGATAACGTTCGGCATGAAGGAAAGATACGGGAGGGCTTTTCTGTACTGTTTCACAACCAGAAAGACCCTGTCATCTAATGCAGGAAAATTTCTCAAGAAACAATAGATCGTGGCCAAAAGATTCTTGCGCGGATTTATAGAATCTGCAATCGTGTAAAAATAAAATTTGTCCGCATCACAATTCAGAATTTTCTTTATTTCAACAACTTTATCCGGGTTGGCATCATACTTGGGGACCACATGGGGAATTTTATATGTGTGGCCAAAGTGCTTTTTGAACGTATTATAGGAATAGTCCGAACAGGTCCATATCTCATTTACAAGGCCTAATCCTTCAATATAGCTTTCA
Organism: Desulfobacteraceae bacterium; assembly: GCA_013203195.1. Classification (GTDB taxonomy): domain Bacteria; phylum Desulfobacterota; class Desulfobacteria; order Desulfobacterales; family UBA11574; genus Desulfatibia_A. The sequence continues at coordinate 1,172 of JABMQM010000482.1, forward strand.
GGCAGGATATCAGTCTCCCAAACAGCATAACCAATGGTATATTTTTCTTTCAGTGCTGGAAATTTGTTATAGTAAAGCTTGTATGTAGGCGGTTCATCGTGGATGATGACAATATCTGCAGACTCCAGGTCGTCGACCACATCTACTCCAAGCGCAACAAGGCATTGCAAATACTCTCTACCGGCTTTATAATGACTGACATAATTGCTCAATAAATAAAACAGCTTCATAGCTTTTCACCCGAATTTTTCCCATATTCCCATTCCTTGGCCCCGAAGTTTTTATTGTTAGCAAAAACACCATATTTCAGCATAATCATAATCTGAAAAAGTGTTTTCTGAGTTGGGACTCCATGCACCTGGTCAACTTCCTGTACGATATCTCCAACTCTGCCGACACCCTGTGCAACAAGGTTGGCGATATGATTCACTATCTTGGCATCGACCAATTGAATTACATTAGAGTATGCTGTAAAGCCGTCTATGTCTCTTAGTCTGATACAAAAGTCTTTGACAACAAATTCAGTAGGATACGATTTGAATATGTCAGTGGGATTTAAGAAAATATCAGGGGGATCAAAATTCTCTTCTCCACCGACCTCGGGGCCGCCCCTTTTGCCTGCAGCTACTTCGTGCAAGAGAGTGTCATACTGTTTGATTACCTTTTTCCATGAAAATTTTGACTCCGCGCGCTGACGACCGGCTCTGCCCATGGCTTTTCTCAATTCTTTATTTTCTAAAAGGGCCTGCATGGACTGAATCAATCTATCCATATCCACGGCCACAGACTGGGCCAGTTGGAATCTCTGGCGCCACGAAAATCCACAATCGGCCCAATACGTGGGAATCAGAAATCCTGTGCTGCCGTCAGCAACCGTGTCCCTGTAACCATCCCAATCCGAAACAATAACAGGCAGCCCTGAAGCCATCGCCTCTGTCACGCTAAGCCCGTAGGTTTCCTGGATATTGTCGGACGGGGATACGAAAACATCCGCCATAACATAATATAAAGGAATGTGTGATGCATCATAGTCAGAAATGATTAAAACCCGATCTTCGATCTCGAGTTTCTTAATAAGGTCTGACAAAATATCAATGTACCCGGCATTGTGCTCCCTGCCTATAATAAGGAGGCGGGCCTTTTCCCCTGATGACGCAATCCGGACCAGTTCCGCAAAAGCTTTTAGAAGGGGCATAAGTTCCATCTTTTCATCAGGGCTCAACCGCCCCATACAAAGAAAAATAATTTCATCCTCCGGCCAATCAAACCTTGCCCTAAGCTCTCTCTTAGTGCCTTCATCTATGGGATGATATCTGTCAACATCAACCCCCAACGGTATGGTTTCAAGCCTTAATCCATTGCCCGGACCTTCTGTCATTTTTGCAACGGCCTTTCTTGCTGTAGACGAAGTACATATCAGGGCGTCTTTTTTAGAACAAATTTCTGACGCTTCTTTTAAACTTTTAACCACTTCCTCTAAATGTATGGAGTGGGTTATGCCGATAACCGGAATATGTCAATGAAAATGAGACACGCGTGTTAATAAATTAGACTCTAAATCATCAGTAGCGGGTTTGTTAATCCAGGCCGCCACTGGAAG
>JABMQM010000483.1 GCA_013203195.1 Desulfobacteraceae bacterium
AATATCCAGCATCCAGCATCCAGTCCGCCTGAGGCGGATAAATATCCAGCATCAAGTCCTCCTGAGGCGGATAAATATCCAGCATCAATCATCCAGCATCCAGCATCTACGACGGTAATGTAAACTGCGGCTCCCCTATTAAAAAATCGCCCTTTAAGATCCACCCTTTCAATATTTCTGCAACCTCACGCGCCCTAACAATACTGGAAAGCGGCACTGTTTGAACTTCTTCTCCTCTGAATTTTATATACCCGCTTTTCAGTTCAGCGTAGCTGACTTTCCCGTAACTTTTCGAAATTCCGTTGGGATAATCGTGTCCATAGTCGACTATCTGGGTAAATAGTTCTTCATCCGATACAGCCGTGTAGTTCACAATCTCTTCGTTCAAAATGGGGATGGGGATGCCCAACCCCACGGACATTGAGCAGCCATACCCCTGAAGACTGGCGCCCACCAGCCACCTGGGACTCATTTTTTTCAGATCTCCCATGACCCAAAGGGTGCCGGCAGGTGTCAGGGGGATCCCCCTTTTTGTTCTCTTGGCCCCAGGTTTATGCTGGGTACCGTGCCAGGTAACATACCCTTGTGCACCGCCCAAAAAAATGCGGGTCCCCAGACCGATAGTCTTGTAATAGGGATCATTGAACAGCGGACTGAGCTGTCCCGCTGAACAGTAATTTGCATTCGCGGCATTGGGCTTTAAAGTACCCATATATGTATAAACAGTTTTATTTATTAGATTTACAGCACAGTTATAATTCTGATAGGCATTGCGCGGATTACAAAGTACGGCGTTGGGAAGCTTGCGCAGAGTAACCTCCTTTTCGATATTGCGGTTTGGATAGCAATCCGTTCCATACGCTTCTGCCTTTAAATGGATTTTCTTTCCTGCCACCAGATCATGGATTACGTGGCCACCGCCATAGTTGAATTCACCCGGATAAACTTTATTTAAGGGATCATCCTCACACGGCTCCGTCACCCCGATATAGCAATCGACGGCCGCAACGCCCGCATAGGCAGAAACATTGTTCAGCCAGACCTTGGAAGCCTTGGTGGTCGGAACAGTATGCCCGAAATTTATAAAAGCGCCGGAGGAACACATGGGTGCAAACGTTCCCGTGGTTACAACGTCAACACGCCTGGCGGCCTCAACCGGCCCTTCGTTTTTAACGATATCGATGATCTCTTCTGCAGTAACAACAACGGCCTCGCCGGATCTGATCCTTGCATTTATCTGCTGGTAAGTCTTGTTAATCTTATGTTCTGTCATTTGGGGCTACTCCCTTTTGCGTCTCAAGTCACTTACAGCTTCTATTTTGGCTGTGATATTATTCTTTATCCAGGCCGCATCCCACCACTCAACCGGATTTACAAACGTATCATGAACCAGCATAGCAAAATGGAGGTGATCACCGCCGGCCATGCCCGTACTTCCGGTACGGCCTATAATCTTACCGTTTGCTACGATTTGTCCCTCTGAGACGTTAACAGCGCTCAGATGCGCATACATGCTGAACAACCCAAAACCATGGTCAAGGACGACTGTTTTTCCGTAAATTCCCATGGAACCTGCAAACACAACTTTTCCATTGTTGGATGCCGGAACCGGTGAATGGGCCAAAGAGGCCAGATCAATGCCCAAATGAACCTGTTCGTCGATAACAGGGCCCTTATATTTATATTTGCGGTGATCGGCAAAGCCCGCTCTTCGAGCTGATTGCGGAAGCCTTCCAAAAGGACCGTCCCAGTAAATGATGTTATCGGTCTTAACTAAAAGTCGTGTGAGTTGACGATAGTTGGCCTTACGGATGTCGCGGTTGACTTTAAGGAATTTGTCGGCCATGGGTGTTTTGGAGTCCAAAGGCGTTTCCACGTCAAATTCCGGCATCTTCAAATTCAAAAACCTGTCGGAAATCTTAATCACATCCTTTTTAAAGGCTTTGTGTTTAAAATAATGAGGAAAACCGGTTCTGCCGCCGTTGCCGGCATAATCTGTTGCCTTAACAAATACCTCGGTGTCGGGACCTTGCTTATAATTGAGAGCAAAAAACGCCATTATTATATTTGGATCCTCAAAATATCCCGCCTGCCCCGGGAAAAAATTTTCTCCTACGTAAACTCCTTGTGCTATGCAGGGTTCTGATATCCTGAAGATAACAAGCCCTGCCCCACCCTGGCTCAGGTTGTGGACCCTGGTCAGAAGATCTATCTGGGGCGGTTTGGTATCAATGGTCACATCCTTTTCGATATATGTCCGGTTTCCGCGCCACCACTTGCGCCAGGAAAAATCGCGAACAACCATTCGTAAAATTGCTTTGCCGTCGGTTATGCCGATTTCCTTGGGCTCGATCTTGATCTTTAAAGTCGCTTTGTGGATCTTCCCGCCTCCGAAAAAATCTGTGGCCGGAAAATTTTTATCGAGTAAAACAACCTCTTTTTTGTCTTTTACAATTCCGATCCATATCCTGCGAAGGCCGCTGTTTGCATCAGACACCGTAACTGAAATTGTCTGCGACAAATTTAAATACCCGGAGGAAAGCTCGAGCATGATTGCCGGTTTTTCACCTTCCAACCGCTGCAGCAATAACCATCCGGCTGCCAGAACGCCGCAACAACATCCCAACGCAATCAGCCGTAATGCAATGTTTTTCTTTTTATTTTTCAACAAGTTACAATCCGTCTAGCCATGTCAGCGCGTGCATTTCACAAGTTAACCGAAACATAATTAATAACAGCTAAAAAGTTGGTAATCAAGGCCTGTTTTTCGTTTTTCGTTTCTTGACTTTTATTGGTGCACGCGATAAATATTTTTTTAAGAATGCACTCATTTAGCCTGGTATCGAGGAGTAGTATGAGCAACATCGTTAATACCGGAAATATCGCCATAGGACAGGGGCAACCACTGGTGCTGATTGCGGGTCCCTGTGTAATAGAAGATTATGAAACTACATTCACGATTGCTTCATATCTTAAAGAACTTACCCGGAAGCTGGATATTCCGTTTATATTTAAGGCTTCTTATGACAAGGCCAACCGCACATCCATAAATTCCTTTAGAGGTCCTGGAATTAAAGATGGCCTTGAGATACTGAAACGTATTAAGGTTGAGCTTGACCTGCCGATCATTTCAGATGTTCACCGGATCGCAGAAATTGCTGCCGCAGCCCAGGTTCTGGATATAATCCAGATTCCTGCTTTTTTATGCAGACAGACTGATTTCATTATAGAAGTTGCCCGCACAGGCAAGCCGCTGAATATCAAGAAAGGGCAGTTTCTGGCTCCGTGGGATATCACGAATATCTTAGAAAAAGTAACTTCAACAGGTAATAGCCAGATCCTGATTACCGAACGGGGTACAATGTTCGGTTACAATAACCTGGTGGCAGATTTTCGCAGTATAAAGATCATGCAGGATACCGGCTGGCCGGTAATATTTGATGCAACCCACAGCATACAGCTGCCCGGCGGTGCGGGCACGAGTTCAGGTGGACAACGGGAGTTTTCGCCAATTCTGGCTAGGGCTGCAGTTGCTGCCGGTGCCGACGGATTATTTTTGGAGGTGCATCCAACTCCTGATAAAGCCCTCTGTGACGGTCCCAACTCATTAAAACTGGATACCCTTTATGACCTGTTTTCACGGCTTAAAGCCATTGGCAAGGCCATTGCGGAGTGAATGCAGTTTTATTTGCTCAATTGCGAACAGCAAAAAAAACTAAACAGAATAATTTCTTTATGGCAAATGATTGATTATTGTCGATTGAAGATTTTATTAAACGGGACTTGTCTGGGTTAGGTGAAAAATTTATGACCGACAGCAAATTGAAAGGCTTAAAACTACTGATTCTTGACGTAGACGGTGTCCTCACAGACGGCAGCGTTA
>JABMQM010000484.1 GCA_013203195.1 Desulfobacteraceae bacterium
CTGATATTTCTTATCACTCGAAACATTAAACTTTTCCTGGAGCAGACTGGCAAGACCCGTTTCCCTGAGGCCGAGAAATCTTGCGGCAATCTGTGTATCAAACAGAGAATGGACTTCAATACCAAAGTCCCTGTAAAGGGAACGCATATCGTAGTCTGCCCCATGAAAGACCTTCCGGATCTCCCTGTCGGCAAAAACAGGTGCCAAGGGGAAGAGGTCTTTCACCGAGAGCGGATCGATCAACAGGTTCAGCCTCTGTGTGGAGATCTGAACAAGGCAGACCTTTTCCTGATAGTGGAACATGGAATCCGCTTCAAGGTCCACACCTATGGCAGCTTCCCCTTGAAGCTTCGGGATAATTTTCTTCAGATCCGCATCATTTTCGATCAGCACATACTCAGTGTTACCAATATCCGTCATTTTCTATTTCCTTGCTCCCAAGAACTTTGCCCTTTGGCTCAGGATTCTCACTTAAAATTGCATCGCCGAAGGCGTACCACAACTTTAGGCACTTTAAACTTTAGGCATCCCGCCTATCTCGGGCGGGACTCACTTTAGTTTAGTTATGCAACCGTGAAATGCTTTTCTTCAACCTCGGGCTTCCCCTTATTGTTTATCTATTTGGAGATAATGTGTAACGACCCCAGATGAAATAATTAAAATAGCCCCGACAACCTGGATCCACTCCATTGTCTCCTTCAGGAATGCGAAAGCTAGAACAGTTACAATGACAGGCGTTATCATTGACATCATAGTCATATAGGAAGCGCTAGCAATTTTCAAGGTCCTGTTTAGATAAAGAAATAACAAGGCAAGGAAAAAGCCGTTTGCAACTACAAGAAATGGAAAGCCAATCTCAAGAATATTAATTTCAAAAACCTTTCTGATGGGTTCAGGATAAAGGGGAGCAAGAAAAACAAAAGCAACTAATAGTGGAATTCCAGCAACTGGCCTCAACCATGTTACAATCTCATCGCTAATAGTACTATCTTTTAGGATTTTTCTTACTAAGACATTTGCCGTTGACCAGCATAAGCAAGCCAGGATAATCAAAACGTCTCCGAACTGTGGAACAATCAGATTTCCTTTTGTACTAATAAGAAAACTTCCTATCAACATAATCAGAACGACCATCATTTTGGATAGCGTCATTTTTTCGTGGAGAACAATTAAGGCCAATAATGTGGTTGTTACCAAGCCAAATTTTATCAAGAATCCCACATTTATTGCTGAAGTTAGTGCGATTCCGGCATTACAAAAAAAAATACCTAGACCGAAATGAATGGCATTTGCAAAAAGCAATCCCGCCAAAATTTTTTTAGGTGTATTCCTCAGTTCCTGGCTCTTTCTTGGTAGAATATATACACTTAAGAAAAAAAAGCGAAAATTCCAGATTGAATTGTAAAAGAGACCGGATTCGCCCCACTCTCAAAAGCAAATTTGCCAACAACAATTTGAAGTGCCCAAAAAAAGGAAAACAATGAGATATTAAAAAGCGGCAAATGTGAAATATTAGCGATCATAAATCATCCATTCGTGGCTGATATGTGTAAATACGGGAAGCGGCTCTTCTCTTTACAGAGAGAAACCGGCCAGCATTCTATGTAACGGGTAAACCCAAACTAGAAAGCAACCATTGAGCAAGAAGTGAAAAAGCCGTCCTATAGCCAATCATGAAGCGGTGTCACTGGCTCGCCTATGAGCACAAAAAGGTTCAGCAGCAAGCCTAGACTAGTGAGGAGGACTGTCACGACTACACCATAAGGACTGCAGGAATGAAATCGGCCAGTATGGGGCATTCGAATTGCTATCTTTGGGATCAGCCAATCTTTGAAATCCTCAGCACCCCACAAGAGAGCAGAAAGGAAGCCATAAAAAACAGGAAACAGTTATTTTTCCTCTGCCGCTTTGGCCCGATCGAGAACTCTTAGAGCTTTTTTCAAGTGCGGCATATCAATCATCTTTCCATCGAGTTCAAAAGCTCCTCGCCCTTCCTGTTGGCGAGATTCAAAAACCTCAACCACGCTTTTGGCATAAGCGATGGACTTATCACTTGGAGTGAAAGCTGCTTGAACGGGCGCGACTTGATTCGGATGAATGACCTGTTTACCACTAAAACCAAGCATCGCACCGAATTCGGCCTCACGGCGGACTCGCTCGATATCTTTGAAATCGATCGTCAAGGTGTCAATTGCCTGCAGACCATACGCCGCGCAAGCCATGATTATAGCCTGCCGCGCATACAGCAACTCTATAGAAGAATCTGTACGCGTCGCACCGATCGAGGTGGCAAAGTCCTCACCACCAAAAAGGATGCCGTCCAGTCTGGGATGCGTAACAATTTCCTTGAGATTCAATACTCCTTTTGCAGTTTCTATACCCACCAACATGCGGATGGAATTAAGCGGCCAATCATTGGCCAACTCCACGGATTTGATGATCTCACTACCCCATTGGATTTGATCGAGCGATTCAATTTTGGGGATGACAATCCCATCCGGGCAATAGGGCAGAATAGCCTGTAGATCGTCCTGCTCCAGCCCGGAACCGATGGCGTTGATGCGCAGCAGTTTTTCACTTGTGCCGAAGTCGAGTTCTAATAGAGCTTTGGCAATAGTTATGCGTGCTTCGGATTTCTGGTTTAGAGCGACACCATCTTCCATGTCCATGCAGATGCAGTCCACGTCCAGGGTCAGGGCCTTGGTAATCTTCTTCCAGTCGTCACCGGGCATGTAGAGCAAAGCGCGACGTGAGCACATAGCTTTTCCTTTTTATCCGCAAATAACGCAGAGCGCACCACACGTTTCTCTGACTCTACGACATCTGCATAATTTTCGGCCATGCTGTACGAAATACTAACATTCAAATTTTTTAAGTATATCAAAAGGTAGGGACCAAATGTAAGGACCCCTCACATACAGGGAACCAAGCTGGTTCGATTATGAAAAAAGGTGTTTACATTGAACTTTCGTTTCATGTGAGCCAATTTCCCAATACCCCACCGGCAAATGAAAAATCTTCAACAAAAATAACGAATTGAAAAAACCCATGCCAGCACAAGCATTGACTCGATTTACTCTCATAGCCTTATCTGGGCACCAATCTTGTGCTGAATTCGAGATTTCATATCTCAGTTCAAAAAAAATACATTTCTGGAAGGCAAGCTAGGTAATTAATATTAATCCCAGTAGAGATGCAGAAGGCACATCACAGGGCTCTGACTTCCCCCCGATAGGATATACTGACCAGCCAAGATTACTGGCCATTCCGAACGCGTCAAACCCCACGGATTCCATTGATGGCCGGGCACGTAACGGATTGCGGCAACCTTTACCAAGCATCAATCCCTGACATTCCTTTTTAAAACAAAAGATGTTCTTGCAGGATCCCGATGCAAAACCCATAGCCAGATAGTAGCCATCATAAAATGCCTTTGATTCTATTTCTGAGATAACAAAAAACATCTTTTTATATCTCTTTCCTAATGCTAGATAATCCCTTCCTTCGTCTATCTCACCCTTTAAATAACATCTTTGGATCTCTGAGCCAGCTGTATATTCAGGATCGATGGCCATCTTTACCGCAATTCCGTACCTATAGTCTTTAACTATTTCTTGTATTTCACGAACAGTGGGAGAATATGGAGGACAATGTAGATTAGTACCATACTCAGCACATTTTGGGATACTGCACTTACTTCGAATCCTTTCCTGAACAACTAAACAGTCAGCCTTGATAATGCGTGTATCCGATGCACCAAGTTCTATTCCCATATCCTGATATTTTTTCAAGTCTTCTTGGATCTGCTGCTCATCGACCCTGGATACAGCACGGGGAATTTCATTCATATTGTACTCCTTGTAACATACAGGTTTTCAAAACAATAAAAAAATATCTTCAGATTTTCACTTCTTCTAAGGCAACGCGACAGAGTTGGCTTAAAGGGAGGATTTTGAGGTTGTGTTGGGCTGCTCGCTTTTTCAAACTCGCGAAACACATGGGACACAGAGTTACCATAATTTCGGCACCGGCTTCACTTGCGTCATGGAGGTTTTGGTGCTTAATCCTGTCTGCCAATTCCCAGTCGCGCGGTACGACAGCTCCCCCGCAACACAAGGCCGTGACACCTTCGTAGGATCGGGAAGGTTTTTCGGCTCCTATCAAGTGAAATATTTCATCTACATAGTGATCTTTTTCTGGAGTGTAGCGAGAGGCGCATGGTCTCTGGTAGGCCACTTTCCTATGGATAGGTCTTATACGGCCCTTGAGATCCTTCATCCGTCGATAGAGAAATTCCGGCCACGAAATCGGGCGGAATGGGACTTCAAGCCCGAATTCAGGGGCTGTTACTTTAAAAAATGTGTAGCAGTCGTCATGGTAAAAGACAACATCTTTAGCACCTACCCGAGTCACCCCCTCTACTATTGCTCTGGCTTTCTCCTTTACAGGACTCTCCGCACCTATGTGGTAAAAGCCTATACCACAAAAATATTCACCGCCCATAAAAAAAGTGGCATTTTCAAAAAGCACCCCTTCGAACAAGTCGGGTGTGCCGGTATAAATGCACAGACCAATAACCGGTCCGCCTTCGCCACGTTTTTCTATCTTTGAAGGGATGGTATACGCATCTTCCATCATTTGTTTTGCTTTTCCGAACCGATCTATTTCATTCTGCTCCTCTTGCCTCTTAACAATAAGGGAAAAGGGGTTGGCTTTCTCCAGGCATATCTCATCACACGCCATACATGACACACATTGAGAGATAACAGGCGATGGTTTTCCATCAATCAGATTTCGAAACTCCTTTTTGGCCTCCTCCCCATCGATTTCAATATAGACACACTTACTAAGACAATCACCACACTCAGTACAATTGCTCAACAGAAACATACAAATCACCTTCTCTATCCGCATAAATAATTCTGCGACCCAGTATCACGTTGTTATTCACCAGATTTCAGCACAAAGCTTCAGTCAGTCCATTAACCACATCGCTAATTCCAACCGGACACCCCTTTACAGACATAGCATCATTGCGGTCCTTGTTTGCGGCCATAGGGCATTTACCCAAAAGCACAACAGGATTTGATTCAGCTTCCGCTACAGCGTCGCCAAAACAAATTTCCGCTCCACTAAAGTCCTTACCGGCATTCGTCTTCAAAAAATTACGCAGTCCCGCAAATACGGTAATCGTGCAGCCGGAACAGAAAACCGTTCCTGGGTTTTGGATGGTAAGCCCTGTTATTTTGTAAACACTGAGGAGTTCGTCTGTCCAAGGATACCACCACTCCAAGGGATGTCTCACATTTTCGAGAGGCTCTCCAACGATTTCTAAACTACCCAAATCAAACGGATGTCCGCTGAGTTCAGCCAGTTTCCTTAGGTGTGTGACTTCTTGATAGTTGATGCCCATGACCTCGGCTCCAACCATATCAGTGGCAATAACATCCCGACCGGCAATCACAAGATTAAGGGCCGTGGCATCCTCACCGAAAGGTCCCTTTTGTAGGCCATAAATGCCATCAATTATGCAAAGGTCGACATTTATTTCCTTAGAAAGTAAAGAAATGAACCCTTCCAGATCCTGTTCATGGAACATTTTCCGGCTTGTAGGTGAAAGACAGCCCTTCAAGTTCTTTACCCCAAGCGAAATCCGAGTTTGGGTATGGGTCTTTAACACCGGTACATCGACAAAAAAGTCTGTATCAAATACTGCTTCTGCCACTTTAATGTTATGGCCTTCGAAGTCGAATTTTCGATACGGTCCCTCGTTGAAATCTTGCAACGTGACACCATATTTATCGGCGACCTCGCTAAAACCGGCCCATTTAAAACAACCATTTGTTGAGGTTTCCAACTCTTTTATCACAATAGTCCCTTCGCCGATCGTAATGGGACCAGCTCCGGCATCCTTCAAGACTTCGATCAGCTCGGCTACTATAGCTGCATTCGTCACCGTACCTTTTGGCTTCTTTTTGGGCGATCCGGGAAAAACGCAATTTGGCTTTATCAGGACCTTACTTCCCGGCTTAAAAGCCGAAAGCCCATCGCATAATTGGATAGCCTTTTCTACACTTCTACCCTCCGGTGTATATCGAACAATACTTGTTTTCATGATTTTTTTGTTTTATCTCCTTTGGAATAATCATAGAATCCAGATCCGGTCTTTCGACCCAACCGGCCAGCCTCAACCAACCGTGTGAGGCTTTCCGGTGGACTAAACCTTGGGTCTGCGGTGTCCTCCCATATGGAAATCATTGCCGCTCTGATGATATCCAGTCCGGCAAGATCGGCCGCCTCCAATGGCCCCTTGGACCAACCAAAGCCGACCCGCATTGCCCGGTCGATCTCGGCACTCGATGCAACACCGCATTCGAGGAGACGAATTCCCTCTGCAGCTGAGGCTAGATATATACGGTTCATTATGAACCCGGCTTTATCCACCTTAACTTCGACGATGTCACGCTCCAGGTTCTCGAGAAAAGATCTCGTATTTAGCACCGTCTCCTTCGATGTCATAAGACTCGGGATCACTTCGACTAACTTTTGCATCACCGGAGGGCTCGCAAAGTGGGTGCCGATAAGCCGATCTGACCGGGTCGTTGATGCTGCAATCTTTCCTATGGGAATTGCAGAGGTATTGGTGGCAAAGATTGTTTCTGATGGACATATTTTATCATAGTGCACCAGCACGGTTTTTTTTAAAGATATGTCCTCGGGCACACACTCAATCAGGAAATCCACCTTATCATGAACATCGGGATTAACAGAGAAGACCACCCTTTTAATAATATCTCCAGGTTCTTCAGCCATCTGTTTTTTAGAAAACAGTTTTTCCAAAGACCACAGTATTTCTTTACGGGCATCGGCCAGGACCTCCTTATCGTTGTCAATCAAAGAAACTGAAAAACCATGTTGAGCACAAATCTGGGCAATCCCTCGGCCCATAAACCCTGCGCCGATAATAAATATTCTCTTCGAAAATTTTCCTGTCTGACTCATAATTCAATGCACCTGTTTATCTATGTCTTTCCAGTAAGACTGCCGCAACATCTTTTTTAAAACCTTGGCCGCAGGATCGCAGGGCAATGTATCCATAAAGCTAACAGATTTTGGGACCTTAAACTGCGCCAGTTTATCCTGTAAAAAAGAGATTATCCTTCTTTGGTTAGGGTCACATCAGATATAGGGCAGATTACCGCATGACCCACTTCTCCCATTTTTCGTCCGGCACGCCCAAGCCAAACCAATGAGTTCCTCGACATCTCAAAATATTGACCTCTTCTAAATCCAAATGAAGACCGTTCATTGGTTCCTGACCACATCCGGCCAAATTATATATTCCCCAAAAATCTTTCCCAAACATGCGCATCCTTTGAGAAGGGCTTAACTTCCCGGTTGATCGCATTCAACAATTTCTAAACGAGAAACCTATCAAGAATCTGACTTTTGGGAGGTGTACCATGTGCCGGTTAAAAGGATATATCAATACCACAGAGTTTCTTATAGTTCCACGGGGCGGGCGGATTAAAGTCTCATGGATCGAATACGACACACCTGGAGGTCATTTGGAACCCTTTTTCCCTTTCACACTAACGATTCCTTTATAAAATCTGAATACTTCTTAGGAAATTGCGGTGTAAAAAATTGATAGAACGGAATCGGATACCGAGCAATTCCGCTGTCATGCTCGTTCTTTATCCCTTTGATCAAATCATCCACCTGGTCGGCAGGTACATAGAAGGCCATTTCATGATCGTTGGTCATCGCAAAGACCCTCTCTCCGATCCCTGGCACGACTACCTGGGCGCAATGGTCTTGCCGACACGCAATGAGGGCTTCCGCACAAGAGAGGCCTCCCAGAAAACTGGATGGGATAGGCAGCCCTGTGAAATTCACATACCCCCTGATAAGACGCATGACCTGGGCCGGGCTTCCATAAATCAACACGGCTTCGGGCTCAATGGTTAGTCTGGATAGAGGAGAATAAACTATCCCTGACCCTAACTTTGGCCGGTCTTTCAGAAAGTCCTCGGTCCTTATCTCGGCTACCTTGCTGTCAGCGCAATATTTGGCGTCTGAGAACCATTTCACCATATTTTCTTTAGATTTCACCTGCCTCCAACCAAGGGCTATCAACGGAAAGAAACAGGTATCTATTTCGTCTGGAAGGGCCACAGTTGTCCAGTCCAAACGACGCGACATGTTGATCAACTGACACAACGCCATTTTCAATTTAAAATCCCCGGGCCTTTTGGCCTCGGCTGGGATCTCATCTTCCTTTTCAATTACTCGAATCCCAATAGGCGTTGTTTGTAATTTCAAGTAACGGTCCAAAACGGCTCCTTTTTCTTTCCAAGTAGTCACCCAATTCCTCCTTTTCCTTAGAGTCCAATCTTATTGGCAATAACGTTTCGTACTATTTCTGGGGCTCAGTGATCGTCAACTTATAAATGCTTCTAACTTCTTCTCCGATTTGAACATTTTTCCAGTTTTTCATGGCTTGTAATCATCTACAACTATGATCCTTTAAAATTCGGGGGTCGCTTTTCGAGGAAGGCTGCCACACCCTCAGCACAATCTTCCGTGCCCATCAAAATTGATATGGCGCCTCGCTCGATTGCCAGTGCAGCATCCGTGTCTGAAGATTCGAGAGACAGGTTAATCACCATTTTTGCCATTTTGAGAGCATTTGGCGATTTGGCAGTCAAATCTAAAGCCAGCTTTCTTGCCTCAGACATCAACACATTTCCAGGCATAGTTCTATTTATCAAACCAAGATCTTTCGCCTCGGTTGCCGGGAATCGCTTTCCAGTCATGACCCATTCCTTGGCACGTCTGGCTCCGAGAGCACGCGCAAGTCGAACACAGCCACCCCATCCTGGAATTATCCCAATATTAATTTCGGGCACTCCTAAGACAGCTTCTTCAGAAGCTATGATAAAATCGCAGGCTAAGGCTACCTCCAATCCTCCTGCAAGACAGTAACCATTTACTGCAGCGATAATCGGCTTTTCCATTATCTCCATCAGTCGATGAATCTCATATCCGGGGTCACGCATCAACTGATATCCTTTTATAGCAGAAATTCCTTCAAAAACGCTGATATCAGCTCCAACACAGAATGCCTTCTTTCCTGCGCCAGTAATAATGATTACCCTGGTATTTTCATCATCCCTTACATATCGGAGCGCACTGAGGAGTTCTCTTTGCATATCCAGGTTCAGAGCGTTCAGTTTGTCAGGATCATTCAGGGTTATAGTCGTTACATTATCGGTGTTAGAATAAAGCAAATATTGATATTTTTTTTTCATGGCACTCAACTTCTCCTTAGTCATAACCTCCGGCAAAGCCGGGATTTAGCACTGGAATCACCAACCAAGCCCGTAGGTCTTGCTATGATGAAGCCCCCTCGAAGGGGGCATTGGTGTAAGGACAGCCCCCTAAAGGGGTTGATTTAATTTGTGGTTCCTCATACGAATTTGTGGGTACATAATTCCAGAATTCTTGAATCGTACATAGCAGTCAAAAAAGGAATCCTTGTATGAAGCCGAAATCGCCTTATGAAGAAAGCGTTACAGCATTCAATGATGGTAATC
>JABMQM010000485.1 GCA_013203195.1 Desulfobacteraceae bacterium
AGCATGGTGAGCGAGTTGCGCGAAGCGCGCAATAAATGGGCCCATCAAAAACCATTTTCCACGGATGACGCCTACCGGGTGCTCGACAGCGCCGGGCGCCTTCTTTCCTCGGTCTCTGCTGCCGATGAAACCGCAGAGTTAGAGAAAATGAAGATGGAGCTTCTGCGGGTGCGTTTTGACGAGCAGGTGCGTACCGAGCGGCGCAGAATTTCCTCTATTGTAGAGAGTGACGCTGTCGCTATAAACGGGCTCAAACCCTGGCGTGAAGTCGTAAGTCCGCACAGAGATGTGGCCAGCGGGCGCTACCAGCAGGCCGAATTTGCGGCCGACCTCTGGCAGGTGTACATCGGAGAGGGCGTTCCTGAATACAAGGATTCTGTGGAATTTTTCCGCCGGACCTTTCTCACGGTAAGCCTCATCCGAATGCTTTCCGGTGCAATCCGGCGGCTTTCCGGGCAGGGGGGCGATCCGGTGGTGCAGCTTCAGACCAATTTCGGCGGTGGGAAAACCCATTCGATGCTGGCCCTGTATC
Source organism: Desulfobacteraceae bacterium (assembly GCA_013203195.1). GTDB lineage: Bacteria > Desulfobacterota > Desulfobacteria > Desulfobacterales > UBA11574 > Desulfatibia_A. The sequence continues at coordinate 533 of JABMQM010000485.1, forward strand.
ATCTTTTTTCCAAAACCCCTGCTTCCGATCTTGACGGTGTTGAAGGTATTTTAAAGGAAATCGGCGTCGATACGATTCCTTCTGTGCGGCGCGTGGTTCTGGTGGGGAATAAAATATCTCCCGGCAATCCGATAACAAAACCGGACGGAACAGTGATCCGTACCCTCTGGGGAGAACTGGCCTGGCAGCTGGGCGGGAAAAAAGCTTATAAGCGCCTCCGTGCCGATGACGAAAAGGCTACCAGTCCGGGGGATATACTCCGTAAACTCTTTAACGAATACGGGCCCTGTTTGGTCCTGATCGACGAGTGGGTGGCTTATGCGCGTCAGCTTCACGATCAGAGCGACCTGCCGGGCGGCAGCTTCGAGACGCATTTCACATTCGCCCAGGCCCTTACCGAGGCGACTAAGGCGGCGCACAATACACTGCTGGTGGTCAGCTTGCCGGCATCAGATACTGCTATCGGCTCGCCCCACGTGGGAGCGGATGATATCGAAGTAGGCGGAGAGCGTGGACGCGCAGCTTTAGATCGGCTGCGCAACGTGGTGGGGCGGGTTGAATCGTCCTGGCGGCCGGCCAGCGCCGAGGAAAGTTTCGAGATTGTGCGTAGACGCCTGTTCGAGCCGCTGGTTGAGCGCTCGCAATTCGTTGCCCGCGACAACACGGCCAAATCCTTTTTCGATCTGTACCGCACCCAGCACCAGGAGTTTCCTCTGGAATGTCGCGATGCGGATTACGAAAAGCGCCTTAAAGCAGCCTATCCGATCCATCCGGAAGTGTTTGACCGGCTTTACATGGACTGGTCAACCTTAATAAAATTCCAAAGAACCCGAGGCGTATTGCGGCTGATGGCGGCTGTGATCCACAGCCTGTGGGAAAAAGGAGACCGCAGTTCCATGATCCTGCCGGCAAGTATACCCATCGACGACTCACGCGTTCAGTTCGAGTTAACGCGCTACCTGTCGGACAATTGGGTTCCGGTTATCGAAAAAGACGTGGATGGTCCAAACTCCCTGCCGCTTCGTATTGACGGCGAAGTCCCCAATCTCGGGAAATTTTCCGCCTGTCGTCGAGTCGCGCGGGCAGTCTATTTGGGATCGGCACCGACCTCTAAGGATGCCGCCAATAAAGGATTGGAAGACCGCCGGGTTAAGCTGGGTTGCGTTATGCCCGGAGAATCGCCGGCAGTTTTTGGTGATGCCTTGCGCCGGCTGAGCACGGCAGCGACCTATCTATATCAGGACGGAGTTCGTTACTGGTATTCGACTCAACCTACAGTAACCAAATTGGCTGAAGACCGCGCTGAGCAATTAAAAGGCGATCCTGATGCTGTTGTGTCGGAAATCCGCAAACGTGTGGATGAAGCCAAAAGGCAGCGGGGTGATTTCTGCGGCGTGCACCCCATGCCCCTCACATCGGCAGATATTGAAGATACCCCGGAAGCACGGCTCGTTATTTTGGGAATCGAATACCCTCATATGAGGGAAACGAAAAGCTCTGCATTGGCTGCGGCAACGTCGATACTGGAAAATCGCGGAAAATCCCCTCGGCTTTATCGAAATTCACTCGTTTTCCTGGCCCCGGACAAAACCAAACTACAAGATCTGGACGAAGCAGTGAGGCGTTATCTGGCCTGGGACTCAATTGTGTCAGAGGCAGAGGAGCTTGATTTAACACCTTTTCAATTGCGCCAGGCCAGAACACAACTTGAAACGGCTGATAAAGTAGTCAATGTGCGCCTGCCGGAAACTTTCCAATGGCTTATCATTCCGGTGCAGGAAACTCCTCAGAGCGAGATCAATTGGCAGATTTCAAGATTGTCAGGCCAAGATGCGCTTGCCGTTAGAGCTGCAAAAAAGCTCAAAAATGATGCCCTGCTGTTGGTTCAATTTGCCCCGACACTCTTGCGTTTGGAACTCGATCGAATTCCCCTATGGCGGAGGTCCGAAGACGATCAAGCCAATCATGTCAGCATCAAGCAGTTGGCTGAAGACTTTGCAAGATACATCTACCTGCCCAGACTTCGGAATGCATCGGTCCTTGGCGATGCCATCCGGGATGGGCTTGGCCTGTTGACCTGGACTCAGGATTCTTTTGCATACGCCGAAGGCTACGACGAAGAATTGGGCCGCTACAGAGGACTCCGTGTCGGGCAGCGCGTTCCTATTGCGGGGGATAGCCCACTCGGCTTTTTGGTGAAACCCAAAGCAGCGCTTAAGCAACATGAAATTGAAAAAGCAGCAATAGAAAAAGCCGTGGGAACGGGGGAATTTGTACCGACAGAGAAGGTGGTTGACGCCGAAGGGCAGCCGGTAACAGCCACCACTGAAATTTCTCGAGATATAGCACCCGAATACAAAGGACCACAGCGCTTTCATGGAAGCGTGAGCTTGGACCCCGCCCGGGTGGGTCGCGATGCCAGCCGCATTGCTGATGAGGTAGTCGCCCATCTGGTTGGTTTGATGGGGGCAAACGTCACAGTAACATTGGAAATCGAAGCTAACATCACACCTGGGACTCCAGAAAACATCGTGCGAGTTGTAACGGAAAATTGCCGGACACTTAAATTCTCAAACGCCGGTTTTGAAAAGGAATAGTTGTTAATTTGCAAAGTGAAGTTACATCAACCATAAAGAAAAATACACTTTTTTGAGAATCGCTATAGTTATAAAAAACTTGGTTTCTTGGTCCGGATCGCTACGGAGATTAACTATGAAAAAAACAGTTGTTGTTTTATTGACTATCGTCATGGCATCATTTGCCTGTACGTCGGTGCAGGAGGGTAAAGAGCTTTTTGAAAAAAAGTGCGTTAAATGCCATGCACTCGAAAAATCTTTAAATGCGACCAAAGATTTGGCGGGGTGGGAAAAAACAACGAAGGCAATGATAAGATACTCCGGCGGAGACATAACGGAAAAAGACGCTAAAAAAATCGCCAAATATCTGGCCGGCCGAAAATAATCGTTCAGGGGTTCAGAGGTTCAGGGTTAGTTGACAATAAAACCTTTGGAGTAGTGATCGATCAGCCGGCCGTCTTGTTGTTGGGTAACAATCAAACCCTCCACGTCATCGAGTTTGTCAATCAGTTCAAGGCCTTTTTGAGGGCCCAGAACCATGACTGCGGTTGACAATCCATCTGCAAATGTACAGTCGTCGGCCACAATTGAAACACTTACAACCCCGTTCGATACCGGATATCCGCTGCGGGGGTCCAGTATATGCGAATAGCGCTTGCCGTCTACTTCGAAATAGTTTCTGTAGTCACCGCTTGTTGCAAACGCTTTGTTATGTAAGTTTATCGCTTTGTAAATCTGGTCGTAGGGCGCATCTTTTTGGGGCCGGTTGATGCCGACTCTCCAGGGTTTGCCGTCTTTTCTATGGCCGGATGCAAAGACCTCACCTCCAATTTCAACCAGAAAATTTTCAATGCCGCTATTTTTGATCAGCGCCGTGACTTGATCGACGCCATACCCTTTTGCAATGGAAGCAAAGTCAAGGGATATGGAGGCCTTGCGTTTGATCAGAAAGCGGTCGGAAGAAATTTCAATCTGATTGAATCCGACATTAGCCAGCTGTGCCTGAATTTCAGATTTCTCAGGGATTCTATATTTGTTTTTAGCACTGTCAAAACCCCACAGGCTTAACAGCGGTTTTACAGTGCCGTCCCAGGCACCATCGGTTAGCTCGTAAATTTTTTGAGCAACGATCATGACCTGCCAAAAATCGTCGGAAATAATAATTTTTTCACCGGCACGCTCCCGGGCATTGAAGCGGCTGATTTCGCTGTCTTTTCTGTAAGTGGACATGCTGCGGTTAATATCCTCGAGCCGGTTGTCAATTTTGGCTTGAAGGCCGACCGTATCTAAAAAGTATCCGGCAACAACCGTAATATGGTAGGTTGTTCCCATAGTTTTTCCTGAAAGCTGAACTTCTTTTTGGATTCCGCATCCAACCAACAAAAGAACCAGAAACGGCAGCAAAATTGTTAGGATATTTCTTAAATTGGCATAAAGATTATACATGTCGCATCCTCTCCCGTATAAACAGAAAAAAAATAACACGAAATCGCGAAAGTACGAAAACACGAAAAAAGATATTAATCAAGATTTGATCTGCAAGCGTTTTGGTTTTACCTAAATTGAGCGTTTTTTCTTGTCATCCTTTTTTTGTTCGTTTACCATCTGGTTATAACAAAGGCCTCCGGGGTTCCAGATGGTTTCCTTGTAATCAAGAGTGAGGCCCGAATTGATTGAACCCCGGTGTTGTGCGGGATAGAAAGAGGCT
>JABMQM010000486.1 GCA_013203195.1 Desulfobacteraceae bacterium
ATTTATGGCTTTGGGGGCCTACGCCGCCTCGGTATTTACAGTGGCACTGTTTGTCAAGGACAAACTTTTCGGGGCTGCGATTCTCCCCGCTGCTCTGGGACCGTTCATGTTTCCTATTGCTTTGATCATCGGCGGTTTGGTCGCCGCCCTGGGCGCACTCGCAATTGCCATACCCTCCTTTCGAACCAGGGGTGACTATCTGGCGATTATTTCATTAGCATTTATGTTCATCGTCAAAAGTATGATCGAAAACTTAGAGGTCGTTGGCGGTCCGAGGGGTTTGAGTAATCAGCCGGACTATGCCAATCTGCCCACAGTCTTTATGTGGACGGTTGCCTGCATATGGATTGTCAATAATTTTGTACGTTCCACCATGGGAAAGGCACTGAATGCGGTGCGTGACGATGAAATAGCGGCCAATGCCATGACCGTCGATACCAGACACACAAAAATAGTGGCATTTTTATTTGCAGCCTTCTGGGCCGGTGTGGCCGGCGGACTTTTTGCCCATGTACTAAGGTATGTTAATCCAGGGACGTTCGGCCTTCAAAAACTTGCCGAAGTTCTGGCAATGGTCTACTTCGGCGGGCTGAACTCCGTTTACGGTTCCATTGTCGGTGCTGTGAGCTTGAGCATGCTAAGTGAATTTTTGCGGCCGCTGGAGATTTTCAAGTGGATTATTATTCCCCTTTTGCTCATTTTGGTAATGATTTATCGTCCAACCGGCCTGATTGCTTTTAAGGAATTTGATGTTAGGAAGCTGATAAAACCCAAAAACAAACAGTAAAAACAATAGCTTGGCCACTAAGGCACAAAGACACAAAGAAAGTGCCTTAGTTTAGACTTTAGAAATTAATAGACAAACACCGTGGTTTTTTTCAATTAAAACATACCTAATGGTAGAAAATAACATAACAAGAGTAATATTATAATCTTAGTGTCTTCGTGCCTTGGTGGCTGAAATAACGTTATAAAAAAGAGGTTTAGAGTGCCATTGCTTCGAGTTGAAAAAATGAGCCATGATTTTGGTGGCTTGCGGGCTGTCAACAATTATGATCTGGCGATAGAAGCCGGCCAGATCAGAGGTTTGATCGGACCCAATGGAGCAGGCAAAACTACCATCTTCAATCTTATTACCGGTATCTATAAGCCCACCGAAGGCGACATCTATCTGGGGGAAAAAAGGATTACAGGCCTCCAACCTCACAGAATCGCTTCCATGGGTCTTGGCAGAACCTTCCAAAACCTGCAACTGTGGCGGCATATGACCGTTCTTGAGCATGTCAAGATGGCCCGTTACTCCAAGATCAGCTATGGACTGGTCGGAGCTTTTTTCGGCACGCCCAAGCGGAACAGGGAAGAAGCGGAGATTGAGGAAAAAGCGTATGGTCTTCTTAAAATTGTGGGCATCGACCAGCATTCCGATCAGGTCGTGACCAATCTGCCATACGGCGATCAGAGAAGAGTTGAGATTGCCCGGGCACTGGCTATTGAACCCAAGGTACTGTTTCTGGATGAACCCACCGCCGGTATGAATCCGGAAGAACTGATCCAGATGATGGAGATTATTCGCCATGTCCACCGAGAGCTGGGACTGGCCATTTTCCTTATCGAGCACAGATTGAAAATGGTTATGGAACTCTGCGACGTTATCCAGACCCTGGACTTTGGCCGGGTTATTGCCGAAGGTACACCGGAAGAAATTCAAAACGACCCCAAAGTAATTGATGCTTATTTGGGTAAAGAGGTTGTGCTTTAATGTTGCTGTCAGTGGAAAATTTGCGAGTGTCATATGATAATATCAGGGCATTACACGGTGTAAGCTTCCAAATCGATGAAGGCGAGATCGTGTGCATTATTGGTGCCAATGGTGCCGGCAAGAGCACAACTTTGCGAGCGATTTCCCAATTGATTCGAGTTGAACCCGGAACCAAGATGACCTTTGAGGGAAAAGACTTGCTCCAGTTTCCAGCAGACAAAGTTGTCAGCCAACTTGGTATCTCGCATGTCCCCGAAGGAAGACGTCTGTTTGGCAACCTGACGATTATGGAGAATCTGAAACTGGCCACGTTTGCCAGAAAGGACACCAAAGTGATCGAGCAGGATCTTGAAAGGGTTTTTGCGATCTTCCCGCGTTTAAAAGAGCGTAAAACGCAGAAGTCCGGAACCTTGAGCGGAGGAGAGCAGCAGATGCTTGCCATCGGCAGAGCGTTCATGAGCGGCCGTAGAATCATGCTTCTGGATGAGCCGTCCATGGGCCTGGCTCCCCTGTTGATGATAAGTGTGTTTAAAGCGCTGCAGGAACTCAATCGGGAAGGAACCACCATTCTGCTTGTGGAACAGAATGCGCGCATGGCTCTGCAATTCGCCCGGCGCGGTTATGTATTGGAGAGCGGGAACATTGTTCTGGAAGGAGAATCCGCCGACCTTTTGGCCAATCCCGATGTCAAGAAGGCGTACCTGGGCGGCTAATCAG
>JABMQM010000487.1 GCA_013203195.1 Desulfobacteraceae bacterium
AGTGACCTTTGCTGTGGCGTGTCGGTAACGACGCATGAAAAAGCTGACCGTATCCGTTCCGTGGCACGGCACCTTGGAGGCAGCCTCAATGCCATGACATGCTACTTACTTGAGCGCAGCCTGAAGACCTTAGCGGTCAGAGTCGAGCGTCAGACTAAAAATGCCCGCAACATTGCTCATTTTTTAGAAGAACATCCGACTGTCAGGAGAGTGCACTATCCGGGGCTTCCGGGTTGTAAAGGCTCTATGATTGCAAAATCCCAAATGCACGGTTTCGGTGCCATGCTGTCGTTTGAACTTGATGATGCTATAGTTAATGCAGCTCGCTTTGTTAAAAAATTACGTCTAATCAAACCAGCCGTGAGCTTGGGAGGTATAGAGACAACCATATGTTCTCCTGCCGTAACTTCACACGCAAAGCTCTCGGCTGCTGAAAGGCAGAGAATTGGTGTAACGGATTCACTGCTGAGACTTTCTGTCGGTATCGAACAGGTGGATGACTTGCTGGAGGATATGCAAGCCGGCTTGAACGGCTAAGCGGGATCGAACAGAGGTTATTATGTTGAGTTACTTGGGAAACAGATCGTCAAGATATCAAAACGCCAAAGAGGTATCGATATGACTTATGTTGTATGGAGTGATATGTTTAGTGTAAGAAGGCCTTACATCGACAACCAGCACAAAAAACTCTTGGAGATTGCTAATGATTTCCATGCTGCGCTTAAAGACAATAAAGGCAAGGAATTTCTCTTTGAGATACTCAACTCGCTCATTCACTATACTGAGGAGCATTTTCGTAATGAAGAGGAAATCATGGAAATGGCCGGATATCCAGCTGTAGATATTGAGTCCCACAAGAAAAATCATGAGCAATTGGTGCGCGATATATTCGGGTTACATCAGGGGTTCATGCATTCAGAAGAGAAGACAACCCACGAGCTGGAAATATTTCTCAATAATTGGCTAGTTCAGCACATTCTGCTTGAAGACAAAAAATACGAACCCTATTGTGAGAATCTGACTGATTACAGGCCTCGTAAGTAAGGCCGGCATTAAAATCTGCATCATCAGGGCAAAAGGCAAAGCCCTACCAAATTAAGAGGCCATATCATGGGTATAGTTTCAGTAAGTCCCCAAAAGAACCGCATTCATATCAAATTCTTGGATATGAGTAGAAAAGAGCTTGAATTAACCGTAATGAAAATTGAAGTGGCGGCATTAGAGTTGAATCCTAATTTTACCTGTTTGATCGATTTCAGACTTGCCGGCTCTCTTTTAATGGAAAACAAAGATTTGCTCGATAGGGGTCAAAAGGCATTAATGGAAATAGGAATAGGTAAAGCAGTTCCGCTGGTAACACAACAACAGATTGAAAGCCCTGAATTCCAAATCTTAGATATTGTGCGTAGCGGGTATGAAATTGAATACGCTACTAGTACGAAGAGTGCAAAGAGAATCCTCGATAATTATACAAGAGAAATTGAGCAGCTAAGTAAGCAGTCTGGGCGAGGTAACTCTTTGTTTAGAATCATAGATAGAAACGGTTGGGAGGATGAACATAATTTTGCGGACTATAAACATGCTATAAAACGGTTAAAAAAAGTTCGTCAATCCGGTCGAAGGGATGCCATAATTATAAATGTTAAGATGTAATCATCCATTCCGCTCATAGGTCAGACTAATAAAAAAAATAGTTGACAAAGGGCTTTTTATGATTTAGTTATTAAGCATAAGCTAAAATACTAAATCAGATTGAGGGTTATGGGTTTGAGTGTGACGAGATGTTTAGATTCTAATTGAGCCCAGGTAAGCGGAGGCAATTTTTTTTGTATTCAAATTAAAGTAACTGCTTAAATACCTAATTGGATTTCATCCGCAACTAGTCTTTTAGCGAGTAAACCAAAACCAGAAAGGAGGTGATATAAGTGGCTGACAAAAAAAGTGATTGTGGCTGTGGGTGCATTGGGATCAAAGAGAGTCCCACCCAGGCAACAAAAGAGGAAAAAAAGGGCGAAAAGAAAGTCAAGAAATCTAATTAAACCTAACCCGTATTTCTCAAGAAATACGGACTAAGAGGCTGACCTGCGTCAAGGGGGCGAGAGTGCAAACAACGCTCTCGCCCTTTTGATGGGCACTAGCTACAATTTAATTGCTTCTTCCATTGCTTCAAGTACTTCACTAATTTGCTCGGCTGTTATACTCCCTTCATCCAGCAAAATTTCACCAAGCAGGCGGTGCCCAACAGGTTCGAGATCTTCAATGATCTGTAACTTCATGGCATCAAATAACTGTTCGGACGTGATAAATCCTTTTTCAACCGCTGTGACGCCAAAGCGTTTGTCGAGTTTTTCTACCGGCATTTTATTTCTCCTTTTGGGTCAGTTGCGATGGTAATTTTCGATCAGCACGCACTGTCGGGAATGAGTGTAAATTGCAACAAAAAATAACCGAATAAATACATTGATATACATACACAATTAATTGAAAATTATCAATAATGATTTTAACTTGACCATTGCCATATCAGGGGGTGGAAGAATTGCAGCAGCAGATTATTTAGATCTTGCCAAGAAGTTAGGGGCACAGCTTACGTTCGAAAAGCCTTTTGTGAAGGAAGAGTTATTAAAGGGGATCAGGAACTTTTTGGGTGAATTTCTGCAAGCCCTTTCTTGTTCAAGATGTTGTGTCTTCAGGAAATGTTCTATTAATTTTTTTTATCCGATATTCATGCCATATAGGCTCCATAACCCCCCATTAAATCTTACCTTTCATCAATTCAACTTGTTACTACATTTCCGATACGTTAAGCGTAAAAAGTGCCCATCTATGTTTAGGTTTTAGTCGCCAAGCGTCAACAACGTGACAAATGTCCCGTATTTCCCATGTTTAGGCGATTGGCTACATAAAGCCCTAATCAATTGAAATGTTAAAGAATTGGCTGATTTTGAATTGCGGCATGAATCTTGCAATTATCAAAAACGGAAGGAATCGGTATATCATGAAAAAATTCGATGAGGTTCGGCGCGTTTGTCCTGGTGTTGTGAAGTTGGATCGATGGATACTTGTAGTGGCCATGTTCGCATTGCTGACGGGAGTCCAATCATGTGCGGAACGGAAGATGACTCTCAAGGAGGCGAAACAATTTGCCGTTACCCTGGAAAAAAGAACATTTGAGCCCCCGCCCCGGCGCATCGATGATGTCCTTGCATTGCTCGATCAACCGATTCCACTGGAACCGGAGACACTGAGGAAGGCGAAAGAGGCGGCGGATCAGGACTGCTCGGCTCGAACAACGGATTCAGACCGCTGCGCCTGTTATTTCAAACGGGGTGTGGCCCGGTATTATCTCGGAAAAACCACCCGCGCCCAAGCGGACATTCGTAAAGGATTGGACCTGTTCAACCAGGGGGCAGCGATTGATTCTTCCAAAATCACGGCCGCCTATTTGTTGACCGAAGCCGGGAAAATCGAAGCGGAAAACGGCAATTTTTTGAACGGCATCCGATTTATTGAGCAGGGCAATGCCCTGGATGAAAATAAGCGGATTACCGGGCAGATATTTCTGGCCGAAATTTATTCCATGATGGGCAATTATGAGGCTGCTAAAACCCAACTCAATGGTGCCATTCAGCGCTGTAACGTGCTCATCGAATATTATATCGCACCGCAGCTGGGCAATATGCTCCGGGATACGTCCATTGCGAAGAGACTGGAAAATCAGGGAAAGTACGCAGAGGCGGAGAACTATCGACGAAAGGCCATGGCCATGCGATGGCGGTGGCTCAAACCATTTGCCGGCGGATATAGACAAAAGTTTTTCAGGATGGAAGCATCCCCAGGCAAGGCGATAGAGTTCGGCATGTATCTGGCCAACAACCTGGCCAAGCAGGGAAAGCTCATCGAAGCTGAACAGGTGGCTCGGGAAACACTCAAAGAAAGCATCGCAATTTGCGGGAAGGAATCCGGCTACACCGGCAAGGTAGTGGGGCAGCTGGCCGGCATCAAACTGTCCCAAGGCAATCTGACGGATGCAAAAAAACTGGCCCATGCACTGATTCGAGTGTACGAGCGCATCGGGATTTCCTCCAACTCCAGGCTCTGGGGAGAGGCCCGAACCCTGATAGGCGACATCCTGGTGGCCCGACTCGAATTCAACGAAGCGGTCGATGCCTATGCGGTTGCGGAGCAGATGCTCGCAGGCAACCAATATTATCAGGCCAAGGTGCTCAACCGGAATCGGAATCGAATCCTGGCGCTGCTCAAAACCGGTCACATCGAGGCAGCGTCGGAAATCGTTGCTTCCCTGTATAGATCCGAAAAGGAATTTTTGGGGGAAAACAACTACCATACGGCGGAAGCCTTGGCTCTCAGAGCCATGCTGTCTGCCGCCCGAGGTGATGATCACTCGATGTTTGAGGATTTCTCAACGGCCATGCCGGTGTTGTTTCACGATGACTTTGAGATGGGACTCGATTATCTCGCCAAGCAGCGTCGAACCATACTGGCCCAGGCTTATATCGAACTGCTCAAGGATCTGCACGCAGACAACCGGGATACGGCCCTGGGTGTCAACGGATCGGATGTAGCCTTTCAACTGGTACAGAATCTAGGAAAAGGAGCGATGACCGGAGCCGCCAACGCGGCCATGGCACGGGCGGCAGCGGCCCATGATCCGGCGCTGTACGAACTGGTGCGAAAAGAACAGGATCTAGATATTCAGCTCAATACCACTCAGGCGGCGCTCGCCGATGCCATTGCCGTTCAGGAAAGCCCCAATCGGTTGCAGATCATCGAATCCCGCAGGGCGGAACTGGAAACAGCCCGGCAAGCAAAGGCAGTCCTTTTGGATGAGATCATGGTGCAATTTCCTAAGTATACGAATTTTATCCGGCCTAAATCCGTGGGGGTAAAGGATGCGCAGCAACTACTTCAGCCCGAAGAGTCACTGCTCATTGTTTTTCCCATGGCCAACAGGACCTATGTATGGGCCATACCCTATCAAGGGGCGATACGGTTTCATTCGTTGAAAATCACTCAGACGAATCTGGAGCATCTGGTTTCCGGGCTTCGCAAGGCTCTCACTCCACAGGTGGATACCTTAGGCGATATCCCGGCGTTTGATGTTCTGGCCGCCTATGAACTCTACCAGGAGATGCTCGCACCCGTGGCCGACGCCTGGGCCGGAGCAAAAGATCTGATCGTCATTGCATCGGGTTCCTTGGGGCAACTTCCCTTTTCCCTGCTGCCGACCTCGGCACCGGAAATCGGACCCGAAACGGAAGTGCTCTTTTCCCGATATCGCAACATTTCCTGGCTCATCCGAGAAGTCTCCCTTGCACGCATGCCGAGTGTTTCCAATTTTATTGCGGCCCGGCAAATGCAGTCGAAAAAGATCGCTGAAAGGATGTTTGCGGGCTTTGGCGACCCGGTATTCAACCCCGATCAGATTGCGGCAGCAGCACCAGCAGGTGAAGCGACATGGATGGCCGGTCGAGGCAGCGGAATACGCTTGCGCGGTATGCGAACCAGCAGCCAGGGGGATCTGGACAACGCCGGAACTTCTTCAATTGGTTTGTCCTGCCTGAATCGGTTGCCGGACACGGCCGAAGAAATCAACGCCATTGCCCGGATTCTAAATGCGGATTTGGACAGCGATGTCTTTTTGGGCAAAGCCGCATCCGAACATCGGGTGAAAACCATGAACTTAGCCGACCGGCGCATCATTGTCTTTGCTTCCCATGGGTTGCTGCCCGGGGATTTGGACGGCTTGTACGAGCCGGCCATCGCCCTGTCGTCACCATTGGTTACCGGCGAAAAGGAAGACGGGCTGCTGACCATGAGCGAGGTGTTGAAACTCAAGCTCAATGCCGACTGGATCGTGTTGTCGGCATGCAATACCGGTGCGGGCAAAGGAGCCGGTGCCGAAGCAATGTCCGGCCTGGGACGCGCCTTTATCTATGCGGGTTCCCGGGCGCTGCTGGTCAGCATGTGGCCCGTGGAGACCACATCGGCCAAACAATTGACCACCGGTTTGTTTCAATACCAAAAGACACATACTTCCCTGTCGCGAGCACGGGCGCTACAACATATCATGCTGGATCTCATTGACAACCATCACGTCAAAGACCCGTCATCGGGCCAAATCATGTCCAGCTACGCCCACCCCTTGTTCTGGGCACCCTTTATTGTTTTCGGCGATGGTGGAAAATAGACCGGCCAGCTTTTTCTAACTCTCAGTTCAAGATTTCTCTTACTGAATAACCTTCTGAAAAATCAATGTAAGTTAGCATTTACAGCTCTTTTTCTAATACCTCAATCGAGCGCAAGTCGAGGATGCCCCAGATCCCCCCGATGACGGGATCTGCGAAAGGCGTCCAAGGGTGGGCATCGACTGAGCTCAGCCGAAGTCAAGCCGTATTATGATACTGCGAACCCTTGGCAACGCAGGTCGAAGATTCCCGTCTCTGACGGGAGAGATGGGGTATTATCGGCTTTTCCGGTTTGTTGGGTCGTCTTGTCCCGTCGTAGCTCAAAGAGCGAAGTCGGAAGCTGAAAGCGAAGCCTAAAGGGTGAGCAAAATGAAGATTTAAAAGAAAAATTGCATCTCACTGCCTTGATCACCGTTATGGTTTTTCCGACGATCTCTTTTACCCAGTTGATTTTTATTAGAGTTTTTTGTTTGATCATCCTTCTTGCTATAGCCAATGAAATGAGGTAAAAAAAACTTATGCAGTTTTGCCCCAAATTGCGGAGATACGGGCATAAAAACAAAAAAGGGATTTCGGATATAAATATCCGAAATCCCTTTATAAACAATGGAGCCGACGGGCGGATTCGAACCGCCTACCTGCTGATTACGAATCAGCTGCTCTACC
>JABMQM010000488.1 GCA_013203195.1 Desulfobacteraceae bacterium
AGGCACGTTAGATCACTTTAGGCACTTTAAACTTTTAAATGAATGAAATGAATTAACTAATTATACTCCGTAATCGTATTTAAGAATACGTGTAATAAGATCCCGTCACAGAGGAGATGCTGGATGCTGGATGCTGGATACAGGAAGCGGATTGCCGTTAAAACTGCCTTTTTTCTATATGCTAAACCATTCTTAAAGGAGGAAACCTTTGGATACGCCGCTTATATGGGCAGAAATTGATTTGAAAGCCATAGCGCAAAACGTGCGTGCCCTACGTCGTATCACCAATTCTGAGGCCCGCTTGATGGCGGTTGTCAAAGCCAATGCATACGGACACGGAGTTATAGAGGTTGCCCGCAGGGCTTTAGAGAGCGGCGCGGATGTTCTGGGTGTGGCCCGCTTAAACGAAGGCATTGAGCTCAGAAAAGCAGGTTTTGATGCGCCGACTCTGATTTTCGGCTATACTCCGCCTGCGCTTGCCAAGAAGCTGCTCGAATTTGATCTGACTCAAACAGTCTGGTCGTATCAAACCGCTGCGGCACTTTCATCAGCGGTTTCAGAGAGTAAAGCACTGAAGGTGCACCTCAAGGTCGACTCCGGCATGGGAAGACTCGGCCTGCTGCCGGACTGCTGCAGACTGCCGGCGCTGGATGCACATTCAACAGCAAAGGCCCTCGGCGAAGTTGAAGCGATCGCATCTCTTGCCGGTCTCCAGTTAGAAGGCGTCTATACACATTTTGCCGCGGCCGATAGCGCTGACAAGTCATATGCCGGCAAGCAGTTTGAAATATTTGCAGAATTTTTAGATGAAATCCGCAAAGCCGGTCTGGATATCCCCGTATGCCACGCTGCCAACAGCGCAGCGATTATCGACATGCCTGAAACTCACCTTGACATGGTGCGCGCCGGCATCTCAATCTATGGACTCTATCCCTCTGATGAAGTTGACAAGGATCGTATTGCACTGCAGCCGGCCATGGCTCTAAAATCCAGAGTGGTTCACCTGAAAAAGGTCCCTGCCGGCTTCAAAGTCAGCTATGGCATGACTCACGAAACCTCAAAGCCCACAACCATAGCCTCGGTACCGGTCGGTTATGCCGACGGCTTCAGCCGACGGCTTTCTTCCCGGGGCCATATGCTGGTCGGTGGGCGCCGGGCGCCCATCCTCGGCCGGGTTTGTATGGATACGACCATGCTGGATGTAGGGCATGTCCCCGGCATCGATCTCGAGGATGAGGTGGTAATCTTAGGTCGGCAGCAGGATGCATCCATTACCGCAGATGAAATTGCCGCATCTCTCGATACCATCAATTATGAAATCGTATCCTCTTTAACCGCCCGCATACCCAGAATTTATTTGCGTTAACCCGAACCCGCCATTTTTTTGTTCATTTATGCCAAAAAATTTACGGCATCTCACTTTTTTTATCCCGCCTGGTTACATTATTGCGTCTAAAAATATTACTTTGATTGCGTCCGGTTGATATCATATATGTTTAACCCGGATTTATCATTAGAAATTCAGATTAGGTGTTTTCAACAAGCCTGGGGAGATCATTTTTAATTGGCACAAATATTGCTTATTTTTCACTAATGCGTCGCCTCAGGGCATCGTAAGGTGAAGTGTTCGGCGTTTATAGATTTCTATTTTAATAGATTCATAGAGGGCTCCATGAAAAGCAGGTCTTTAAAAACTTTTTCCGGTCTGGCGGTAATGATTGATTTGAGAAACTTCTCTGAAGTTTCTCGAAGACTCCTTATTCAAAAGAAAAAACCATTTAGCAACACCCTGAAATGGCGAATTTATGAAGTCATATTTGATTTTTTATCAGACACAATGGAAACCATAATTGGCAGTAATAATGATATATTATTTGATTTCAAACATACGGGCGATGGCTTTCTGTTAGTTACAAAACACCATCGTAACAGGAGCCAGCACTTTATAGACGGCTTTCATTTGCTGCTTGACATTTACTTGCATCTTGACCGGTCAGTACCGGAACTTAACACAAAAATAGTTGATCTGTTAGAAGACAACCCTAAAATAGTGCGTGGTAATAGGCAGTTGCGCTATATAGAAAACTTGTTTACAAATATGTCCGGAACAATATGGCGTAAATATATCGATTTTTCTATGGGAGCTCATTGCGGCGCGATCTTTTATAAAACATATGGAACTCAGAAGGTTTTTCTAGGAAACACCATTAACCAGGCATCCAGATTTCAAGCTTTGTCAAAAACGTTTTCAGATTACAACCTTTTCTTCAGCCAGGAAGTATCCAGTCGTTTGGGTAAAGCCATAAAAGACCCCGATCTCTTCTCAAAGCTTTCAACAAAGTGGTTTAAGGATCTGGAT
>JABMQM010000047.1 GCA_013203195.1 Desulfobacteraceae bacterium
GAGGGAATGAGTGGTAAACTTATTTCCGGAATAGGTGGCAGTTTTCGCCGGAATACGCACAGAGCCACTTGACCCTGCTAAATTATTCAAAATTAAGACAATAGCAGGGCTAAAATAGCTAAATTGACAAAAAGTGTATCCTTTTTAACCCTTCCAGCGTCTATAGGGTTAAAGAGGATACTGAACTCCAAAAAGAGCAGGAAGGGAAGACGGAATTTTCTGAAAAGGAAATATTGTTGTTCTTAGATACCAATGACGGCTCCGGCAGCGTGAACACTAATGCTCGAGTGGTTAGTTAGCCTTATGTACAAAACGGGACGTTTATATTAAAAAGAAATAGAACCGTCTAATATTAAAAGGAGGATAATTATGTTGCTGAAATCCTATACCAAGGAAATTTTCAATAACGAATGCATGCCAAGCGCCATGAGTGTGCAGTGTTTTGCACATCTGGACGAGGACGTCGGCGAGGCTCTTCCTTATTTGAACGCTTTCCTCGGCGGGCATACCTACACCCAAGATCCTCCGTCCGTAACCTTTAAAGTCCAAGGCAAGCTGATCACGGTTCATTCCAAAAAAATCGCCATCAATGCCCTCAAGGACGAAGAAGAGGCTACAAAGATTATAGAATGGCTCAAAAGGGAAATTAATACAGCTTGGGAGAATCGAAAAGAGATCGAACCGAGCTATGAGTCGGCACCTATTCCCAAGATTTTAGAGATACTCAAACTGTTGCCAAAAACCAACTGCGCCGAATGCGGTCAGAATACCTGCATGGTCTTTGCCACAATGGTGGCAGAGGGTGCAAAAGGCGCTGAGGACTGTCCTCCACTGGATAATTCTAATAGTAAAATATTGTCTGAATATATGAGCCGGTTTCGTTTGAATTTATGAATACAATAACGTTCGAAATTAGAGTTTGGCTTCAGCTAATTTTGCGTCCTTTTCGAAAAAAAATTCGGCTATCTGTAAAGGAAAAGCTAATGACCAGCAGCGAAAATATATGGAGAGAATTCAGCGCTAATCTCAAACAGTTTATCTTAAGACGTATTTCAGACAGAGATGAAATCTAAAGAAACAGACCGTTTTCTGAAAGAAAGGCTAATGAGATATGACAAATGGCTGGGCGCCGGTGAAATATCCTATGCATCCAAGGTTGTTCCAATCCGCGAGTCAATCGAAGCAAAGCAGTGGATAATGCCAAGCGAACAGGCCCTTGAAATACTTCGCAGCGCAAATGCCATTGCGCTTAATAATTGTGAATGCCGGAGTCACTATCAACGGTGTGACAACCCGTTGGAGGTCAGTTTTCTTATGGATGAAGTCGCAGTTAAAAAAGTAGAAAAAGGTAGAGCACGATTTGTCTTTCTTGAAGAAGCAGAAGATATTTTACGATATGCATAAAAAAAGGGGCATCTTTGCAGATGCCCCTTTTGGTGTTAAAGTTTTAAAATCGTTTACGATACTCCCGAGACTTCTTCTTTTATACTGACAGCGATTTTGAACAAGGCCGTCAAAACCAGAAAGCCGGTTGCCCAGACCCCGATGGAAATAGCAAGTTCAGGAATGGTAGGAACATATTCATTCACATGATGGAGGGGATTGGGGACAAAACCGCCGGAAATCATTCCCAGCCCCTTGTCGATCCAGGTGCCGATAAAAACGGTAATACAGGCGGCAACCAGAGTGGTCTCATTTTTGCGGGTTGCCGGGTTGACCAGCAGAATAATGGAAATTCCCATCAATATCATGGAAGCCCACATCCAGGGCACCAGGGCACTATGTCCTTTCAAGCCTGCAAAGAGGTATATGAAATGATCCATGTGTTCGGGGATCCTGCTGTAGAACACCACAAAAACCTCACACAAAAAGAAGAACACATTGATGCAAATAGCGTAGGCCACGACTTTGGCCAGCGACTGGATCTGTTCTTTGCCCGGATCAAACTTGGTCAGTTTACGGACAAGCATGCACAGCAGGATTAAGAAAGCCGGACCTGCGGCAAAGGCCGAAGAGAGAAAACGCGGTGCCAGAATGGCGGTCAGCCAGAAACCCCTGCCCGGCAGACCGCAGTACAGAAAGGCTGTAACGGTATGGATACTGACGGCCCAGGGAATTGAAAGATAAATCAGCGGTTTGAGCCAGGCAGCCGGGGCAACATTGTTGCGCTCGGCTTCAAGCACATTCCAGCCGATGATAATGTTTAAAAAAAGGTATCCGTTTAAAACGATCATGTCCCAGAAAAGAACCGAATTAGGGGTCGGGTGTAAAAGAACATTGAAAACCCGGGTGGGTTGACCAAGGTCCACAAAGATAAACAGGATACACATGGTTACCGAAGCGACCGCCAGAAATTCTCCCAGGATCGTAATCCTGCCGAAGGCTTTATAATTGTGCAGGTAGTAGGGCAGAACCACCATCACCGCTGATGCTGCCACACCGACAAGGAATGTGAACTGGGCAATGTAAAACCCCCACGATACATCCCTGCTCATGCCCGTAATACCCAGGCCAAATTGAAACTGCCACAGATAACAGGCAAACCCTACGCCGATAACGACCAGCAGGGCCGCTATCCATCCATAATATTGTTTGTTTCCTTTGAGCGCCTTTTCAAGCATAACCACCTCATACAATATAAAAAACTGATGGCCCCGCACCCAGGGCCGGTTTACGACGAATTGTGAAATTGGAGCTTAACAGTTCTCTGACTTTTGATTTCGAATCTCCAAGGTCACCGAAGGCCAGAGCACCTTTGGATACCTCTACGCATGCGGGTATTTTTCCTACTGCCAATCTTTCAGCACAGAAGTTGCACTTTTCAACAACCCCTTTCATGCGGGTGGGAAATTTTAGGTTGGTCTCTTTGATGAAGGGGCGCGGATCCCTGAAATTGAAGCTTCTGGATCCGTAGGGGCAGGCCGCCATACAGAAGCGGCAACCGATGCAGCGATGAAAGTCCATCAGTACAATACCGTCTGCGCGCTTAAAGGTTGCCTTGGTCGGACAAGCCCGGACGCATGCAGGTTTTTCGCAATGATTGCACAGCGTTAGAAAGGGCAAGTCTTTGACTCTTTCATCAAGAAAATCGTGTGTCTGTGAGGAAAAGATATGTTTGAATTCTTCCGTCCAGAGCCACTTGATCTCATGCCGCTTATTTTCTAATTTAGGAACATTGTGGATCTTGTGGCAGACCTCAATCATCGGTTCCAGGTCTTTCTCAGACTTAAATTTGCGGGTATCGATGACCAGGGCCCATCGTTTGGCTTGCAGGGCCTTTTCACCTTTCATGACCATAGGTTTGCTCTGCACACCACCGGAAGAGGCAAAAGCATCCAGTACAGGCTTGGCTCCTAACCCCAGCGCGGAAAATCCAGCTAGTTTCAAGAAGGTTCTTCTACTGCTTTCTTCCATCACATGGTCTCCTTTGGATCAACGTGGCAATCCCAGCAGTAAGGGGTTACCGCAGCATAATTGTGGCACTTATCACAAAATTCGGCCTTTTCGGTGTGGCAATCCAGGCAGGTATTGGAAAGACTCATTTCAAATTTCTTTCCGCTGCTGTTTACATAAACTCTCTGGGCGTTGCGTACAACCGTTTCTCTCCATTCATTAAGAAGCTGCATATGATTCGCAGTCATGTATGCCTTGGACTCGACGCACTCTTTGGCAGCTTTGGCTTTGTCACTCAGTTTTAGTTCGGGTGCCGGAGCGGCCTTGCCAAGGTTTAGCAAGAAAGGAAAGATCAGCAGGACCACAAAAACTGCTAGGCCGGCAAAAACTTTCCCCCGGTCATACATCTTCTTCTTCGGCATCATCATCCTCCATTCCCGGCAGCTCCTCGCTGCGCAGGTTCATCGTTCTCTTTCCTTCGCCGGGCAGAATCAGGGCATTGGCCACCAACTCGGTCATGCCGGTAACTTCCACATCGGGAACCCAGTATTCCATAGAAGTCGTCAAGGCCGCCCGGTCGATGGCGCACACGCAACCCAGCATGTTTACACCGTGTTTTTCATGAACGTATTTGACCGCATTGGCCCTGGGCAGGCCTCCCTGCATCCTAAGATCCATATTTTCACCGGCATTCAGACCGGAGCCGCTGCCGCAGCAGAATGTCTGTTCGCGAATGGTATTTGCCGGCATCTCATAATAATTATTGCAGACGTTTTTGATGACATAGCGGGGCTCTTCGAATAGACCCATGCCGCGGGCAGTGTTGCAGGAATCGTGAAAGGTAACCGTTAAATGGTCATTGCGGCTGGGATCCAGTTCCAATTTATTGTGTTTGATAAGATCGGCGGTAAATTCGGCAATATGCACCATCTTGGTCGATTTGGCGTTTTCAAAAACAGTACCGGTAATGGGGGAAACCGGTACTTCCAAGAAATCAGCAGGACCGTTCATGGTGTCCATGTACTGGTGAATGACCCGCCACATGTGGCCGCACTCTCCGCCCAGGATCCATTTAACACCCAGTCTTTTAGCTTCGATGTACATTTTGGCGTTGAGCCTTTTCATGGTCTCATGGGAGGTAAAAAGTCCAAAATTACCGCCCTCGGACGCATACGTGCTCCAGGTGACATCTAAACCGTATTTCTCCTTCAGGTAGTGAAAGAGCATCATGTATCCCATACAGGTATAGGTTCCGGGATCGGCGAACACATCCCCTGAAGGAGTGATAAAAAGGATGTCTGCGCCTTTTTTCATGAAGCTGGGCTCTACCTTGATACCGGTGATCTCTTCGATGTCGTCGGTGAAAAAGTCCATCATATCTATAAAGGCGTGGGGCTGAATGCCAAGATGATTCCCGGTGCGGTAGCAATTGGCCACCGGGGTGGCGATCCAGTCAATATTCAGGCCGATAAGATTCAGCAGTTCCCGGCCCATGATGGTAATCTCGGCCGTGTCGATGCCATAAGCGCAAAAGACCGAGCAACGCCGGCACTCGGAGCACTGAAAAAGATAGTACC
>JABMQM010000489.1 GCA_013203195.1 Desulfobacteraceae bacterium
GATCAACCCACTGCTATTTAAAAGATATGCCTTAGATCCAACTTCTTGCAATCAGGTCTGGGCCAGGGGTTCCGGGTTGATGAGCCCTAACAGGCTCAATTCAAAAGAGTTACGCCTCAATAGAGGCGGCAAGCAATTCTCACCCAATGGGTGCGATAGACCAATCCTGACATTGAGCTGTAACGTTAAGTAATGTCAAGATGTTATAACCTTTGAACCTTGAACCCTGAACCTAGAACCGATCAGTTTAGAATCCTGGCCCAGAGGACCAGGCTTTGGTTTGGGGAGGCTCTGGATTTTGCAGGAAGTTTAAAAAAGGTGGGCTGAAGTGTTGATTTCGTGATTGGCAAGTAACGCAGCTTTCAAATTCCATGATTTTTATGGTGTATCTTATTACAGGTTTTGGTGAGGCTGTAATCTCCAGAAATTATCTCAAGGCGGCATGGTATTAAAAATCAGCATGGTTTGACTTCAACTTTATAAAAATTTGAAAACCTGGGAGCATCCCCCTCCTTCGCTCTTTCGTATACAACGCGCGGCGTCGGGATAGCCGATTTCCCCGGCCAGCCGGGCGACCGCGGGCCGGCAATTTCCCTTGACACGACCCCCCAAATTGATAAAATTACCAACAGAAATGAACTTGTGAAGGTAAATTTATCATGAAGCCCCAAAATACAAAAAACCCCGGATTACGATTGATCATTCTCGACAAGAGCTGCTTTTCCTTTTGCGGTCAGGCGATACTTCTGTGTCGGGCTTTTTGGTGATTCGGGCTGGGTCATTTCCACTAGGCCTGCATCCATAGCCGGCTGCAGATAGTCGTAGATAAACGTGGGGCGGTGGCGTAATCCAAGAAATTGCATTGCGTCACGAGCGCTCAGGGGTTCATTTCTCAGGCTGTTAAGGATGCGTCTTACTTGTTCGGTTACTTGTTCGGTTACTTGTTCGGTAGTCTTTTGAACCGATATTTTTTCAGCAAGAGTTACGGTAAGACGGAACCGCATTCCGATTTCCACAATCTGAAGCTCCGGCAGTCCCAGCTCTTCCGCTTCCCGGATAATACGGGGGATACCGCTGCCCCACTGTTCAATCAGATTCAGTTCTCGAAATATACGGGCGATGACATGGTTGCGGATCTTGGAAACGCCCTGACGCATATCGTCAATGGTCATGCCCGGCAGCAGGATGCCGGGATTTTCGATTTCGATACGGTCATCGAAAAAGGCGATGCGGATGGGCGCTCCACGCTGGGAGTAGTCAGCGTGAACCAAGGCGTTGATGACCGCTTCGCGCAGGATTCCGAGGGGGATGCTCCAAACATCCTTGCGCCGGATTTCGGAAAAATCGGCGCCGCGCATGGCGTGCTTCCTGAGAAACAGCATGATGCTGTCCACTGCCTGCGGCAGATGATCTTGCAGTTCGATGTGGTCGAAGATATCCGCCTTGTCCCGGCCGATAAAGCGTCCGCACTGCATCCATGCGTCAGGAAAATGTTTCTCGCGCTCTTTTCCGAAGAGCAGTACGGCTCCCTTTGTCGGCACAAGCCGTCCTTGCTCATTCTTGAGCAGTCTCAGCGTGAGCAATTCGTTTTCGCTGACGTCGTGCTGATCGCGGAACAGGGTTTTCAGCGCCCCCAAATCCAGATCATCGACAGTCAACCCGGGCATGGGCAGTTCATCAAACGCGACGCCTTCAACGGAACGACGCAATTCGGCGATCAACTCCCTGTCAGCCTGTCGGTTGGTGGAGCCCAGCCGTACATAGACACCACTCTTCGGGCCTTCGGCCTTTAACCAGTGCGGCCGGGACCCGCTCAGAAAAACTTCAACTATAAGCAGGGTCTTGTCTTCAACCGTGATCATCTCCACATTAGGAACCAAGCGTGGACTGACGGAGTCGGCAATCAAACTGCAAAGCCGCTCCTCTTCATCGAGAGGGTGCGCGAATCCCACCGGCAAACGGGTTTTATCTTCTACGCCGATGACCACCTGCCCGCCGGCAGTATTCGCAAACGCTACCAGAGTTTTCAAAAAATTCTTCGGTGACGACAAATCCCGCTTGAACTCCAGCGTCTTGCCTTCCTCGTGTTTTAATAACTGCCCTATATTCATCGCGTCAACGCATCCCTAATGATTTTGAACACCTCGAAATAACTTTATACAAGATTCCCAAAGGAAATCAACACATTTTGAGGTTTGGAATTGTGCAGGCTGTGATTTATCGGGGATAACACAGGTTGAAAGGTTATAGACTTTATTTAGGTGAATTTTAAGCAAGTTCTACACGAACGTCCTATAATAAAAAAATTATTCTCTTTTAAAAAAGATTCATTTCTGCTAAGAAAAAAATTAATAAATCAAACAGCTTTGGCGAGAAAGCCCGGTCATGGACGTTGAGGTCATATAGAACCTCGGTGGGGACAATTTGGGCCTCTCACTGAACATTTTAACCTGGATAAGGGATGATTGGCGATCACCTCCGTGTGATATCCCGGATAATTGTAACGATTAGGTAGAAAGTTCGCTAAAAGTGAGAGACTTGCCAGAAAAAAAACCCATCAATGGGAGTAGTAGTTTTATACCCCAGATAAGCCCGTCCTCATAACCGACTGTTTTCACACCAATTAAAATTTACCCATTTTTTTCTTTACTGCGCTATTATAGGATGTCCCCTCGTCCACCAGAACATGAAAAGGGTGCAAATTTTTCCATCGAAGTATCTGTTTCCAAATTCAACTTGTTATCTGGAATTCTTTCATATAAATTTAAGTTCTGATTACTCACTGTAAAAAAATGGCCTTTGACTTGGAGGCAAGAGGATAGGAGGGGCAACCATGATTAACAATGAGGGTCTCTTATCAAGAATTACGGTCAATCCTAAAGTCATGGTAGGAAAACCGACAATTCGCGGTATGAGGATCACGGTTGAGCAAATTTTACGAGCACTGGCCGGTGGAATACCTGAGCGGGAATTGTTGGATGAGTACCCTGAATTAGAGCCGGAAGATATTCAAGCCGTCTTAAACGTATAACCGCTCCGTAAAGCGAATTCGACAAATCTTGCTGCTTGCGCAGGATTACTTACACCCTCGATATTTAAAAAACGGTCAACCATCAAGTGCTTGATTCCCTGATATAATAGAATCGTATCTTCAAAATTGGTTACGATTCAAACAGCTTGAAGTTGGCAAGGTATGTCAGAAATGTGCCGGGCATAAATTTTGAGATAGCATTATCGTATCCTTTTTAGAGTGAGAATAGATAGTTACAAGTTGACTGAAAAGGATTATATGGTCTAATCTTCACTGCGTTGACTAAATTGCCAAAACGCTTAGGGGGGTACAATGTCATCAAATGAATTATTCTTCAAAAATGCAATCGACGCCTATTATAGGGACGATAAATTAAAAAGCTCCGTTACACACAATTTCGGTATCTTTTCATTAATCAACGGCGCTTATGCTTTGACTGGAGAAACTTTTCATAAATTTCATCCCTGGTATGATTACTGGTGGGTCCCGGAACGATTATTTCTGGTTTCTTGAATTTAAAATCAGAGCCTTTTTTTAACAAGGCGGCAAAGAGATACTGGGAAGAATTCGGTGGGGAACTGTCGCGGGAGAAATCAGACATATTGAAACTTACGCAAAGGATCGGCGAAAGCGCGCGGGTTTTTCTTGAAAACAATCAAGGCGTTATTAAAGATTTGACTGATCAATATAATACGTTGGCCCAGGAAAAAGTGACTACAACGTTCAATATTATTCAAATGGAAGGCGTTAGATCTTCTAAAAAATATATTGATGAGAATTCAGAGCCGGTGGATGAAAAACTACATTCAGAGCTACGGAACAGACTGAAAACAATGATATTAACTGATAAGGAAAAGGCAGGAGTAGTCCTCAATCTTATATTGGATTCATTTGTATACAATATGCCTCCTAAAAAACCGCATATAATTGAAAGCTCGCCGGGTTCAATCGAAGAAAATGATGATAAGGAGACTTTTAGCCTTCCTGAATCATTGCGGCGGATAGGGAACGATGTGCTCGGTTATTTAAAGGCCGGCTATCATGTCCTTTTTGCAGGAGCTCCTGGAACCGGGAAAACAACTCTGGCTCAATTTGTCGGTTATGCATGGGATCATCAGCTTTCAGAACTTCAAAACGAGATACCCCTTGCATCAATTCCATTTACTACGGTAGCAAATTCCGCTTGGGCGCCGTTTCATACAATTGGTGGTGTTTTGCCTAACGGTAAAGGCAATTTTTCCGCTCGGAAAGGAATATTTATAGATTCAGAAGATAAAGACGACGGCATATGGCGTCTAAAAAGCAGTGCGATTATACTGGATGAGATGAACAGGGCGGACCTTGACCGCTGCATTGGCGAACTGTATCCGATTTTGAGCTCAAGTGTTCAAAAGGTAGCTCCTGCGGGAATTCCAGGCGTGGAATATATTTACAACTCGGATAAATTCAGGCTGATTGCCACTATGAACGATTCCAACCTTGATGATATTGTTTTCCCGATCAGTGAAGGACTGGCTCGCCGTTTTCAGCGCATTGATCTTTATGGAGGTACAAGAGATCAGATTAGGGAGTTTATTGCGGAGGACATTCCTGAATCAGGAAAAGAATATATGAAAACAGCTATAGAAGTTATTGATCATCTTTTCAGCGCTTGTGAAGAAAATGAACTCACATATACATCGGAAGAAGGTATTCATATTCCCTTTGGCGTGGGGTATTTCAGCTTAATGAGGTCATGGATCAAAAACGATCTCAAAATGTCCGAGACTTTTAGCGAGATTAGCCTTACCGATCAGGCAAAACAGATTTTAAAATCAAGTATGGCGTCTATTATCAAAAGCAGGGGATTGTCGGCAAAATTTCAAAGCCTGTTCGATGAATAAACAATTGCAATATGAACATACAGATAACTAAACAATCAAGAAAGTACACCGAGGAAATCCGTGAATATCTGGTGGGTCGTCTTGTTACGAAACATGATACGGCCGGATTAAACAGAGATATTTTCGCGGAAATTCAAGAACCCGTTCTGCCATGGTGGATATTCGAAGGCAACATATACAAAGGATATCCGGAGCCGCTTTATAAATGCTGGGATCAGATAAACAGGCAGATAGATTTTCTACTATCTACCTATAATCCTAAATGGCAGGGTATTCTTATACCGGAAGGAGAAATCGACTGGGTTGCCACGGCTTTTAAATCCGTTACAAGCATTGTACCTGAATTTGTCTGCAGGACATCCAAAATTGGTTTGTCCGAAGTAGAAAAAACCGCTTTGTTCGGATGGATGAAATGGATATCGGAACTCTGGGAGAATTATCTGAATACACTTAAACTGGACTATAAACCGGCTGAGTTGTTTAAAGACTATATCGATCCATCTTACGATTTTATAGAAGCAAAATTACGCAATCTTATTAAATGGGCTTCAACAGCGAAACGATCCAGGTGGCCTTTAATGAGAAATGTCGTTGCTGAATCATTGAGGTGTGCATTCGAGCCTGTTTATATCAACAGGCTCCCGCTTCCGGAGACAAAATCGGAAATTTTTGAACTACTATGTATGGTCCGAATTTTAAAGGCGATCAACAGCAAACCCGCTGTGATCAGCTGGGTGGATACAAAAGTAGGCAATAATGAGTGCTGCATTTCCGGCGCAGTATATCACTATCAATACAGTTTTAAGCCGCTATATTCATCGGAGTTCTCGTATGAACTATCCGATGCCGTTGCACACCAGAAAGCTAAAATCCCCAAACTTGCCGACGGATATCTTAAATTCGATACCCAGTTTAATGGATTTGACGGTATACTTGTTGAGGCCAAAAGCGGTCAAAATCGTGAGGCAGGCGATACTATTTATCAGCTGAAATCATTATTGGCTGCTATTAGAAAAGAGATGAACGGAGGAAGATTTCTAATATTAGGTATTGTTGAAAACAGTGACAAGGATAACAACCTAAAGGAGTATATAGAATTTATATCCAACAAATATGCTCATTCCGAAAAGGATGTTTGGTGTTTTCTTAAAGCTGATGAAATAGACACGGTCGTTAAAACCTCACTACTAAGGGAGTCAAAAGTGGGACGCCTCTAAAATTTTAAGATTCCTTCCATCTATCAGAGAAACTTATAATTTAGGAGGCGTCCCGCAAGTTCCGCATTCAAGAGATTAATGGGAAAAATCATGTGACCGTGGCCTCATTGAATATAAAATGAGGCACAAAATGCTAGCAATGGTCGGAATTAGTGTGATCAGAAAGAGGGAACTAAATGGTGTTTTCGGTTGATAATGATCAAAAAAAGATAATCGCAACTATCCAAAACGGTAGCTGGACAGAAAAATACGAGTGCATAATTACTGCTTGCGAAAATCCTGTTTGTACTTGTGGGAATGTTTATTTGGAGCTCATCCCAATGCAGCTTGATGACGCCAACAAAGAACATTCGCATCATCGAAAAGTTGAGATTGATATTGATGAGAAAGCATTGGGATATAAAAATACAAAAAAGATCCCAAAAGAAGACTTAGAATTTTCCAAATTATTTCTTGATAAATTGAACGAGAATGATTTTCAATTTTTGTATAAAAGTCATTTTGAACAAAAAAATGAAATTAGCGAAAAAACCTCCCCTGATGCTATAGATGGCTATTTTGATTACCATGAAGTCGAATATAATGGGTTAATGTCTGGCTATAATGATATCTTGCCATATGGTGACCAATTTCTCGTCACAATAAAAGGGGAGCAATGCATTATTTTCGACCAATATTGTCTCTTGCCAAAATGCCCATGCTCGGACACCAATTTGGATATAATTTTAATCGACAAACTTGGAAAAAAAGGTAAAGAATTATGTTTAGTTGCACTCGATTACAGAAAAAAGCGGTGGAAGCTGATTGATGAATCTTCATTTTCCATATCCTTGGAAACAGTAAGAACAGCCATAGAGGAACAGCTCCCGGACATTTATATACAAATGCACAAGAGGCACAAAAAACTCAAAGCTATTTACGCCCACTGCAAAAAAAAGCATTATGCACCCAAACAGGAACTTCAGTTTCCAAAAGCCGGCAGAAACGATCCTTGCCCATGTGGGAGCGGAAAAAAATATAAGAAATGTTGCTTAAGGTAATTAACTGTGTCCCTTTTCGCAACTCTTAGCGCCAGTGCTTATTAATTATCCTGACAACGAATATCGAAGGCTGAAAATTTAAGGTTACCGTAAGCTTGAGTGAAAATTTAACATGAGATACTGCCGACAAATTCTGGGATTGTGAAATCCCCCAAAGTTCCGATCGGGAAACATGGTCTTTTGCAGGCTATCTATTAAGATAGGGAATATGGAACAAATCGAAATCAAATTTACTGAACAAGAAAAAGAACTGATTATTGATCATACTTTTGCCGGTCCGGATCTGACAAACAAACTCAAGATAGCTGAGATTAAAGGAAAGCATCTCATTGCTAAATATCCAACATATGATCTTGATGAGCTGATTGGTTTTATTGCCGCCGAGGCTAATCATACTGAGGATAAAAAATTAGAGAAGAAGCTGGACAAACTTTTTGAGCGGTTGAGTCGCATTCTTGAAAGCGGATATAGTGAATAAAACAGGGGCCTTCAGATAATCAGCGCATGCACAGCCGACCGCTTACATAGCTGGTTACTCTTCAACAGATTTTCCGCATGGCGGAACTTGAGGGGGAATTGGGCGAGGGATAACCGGACTTTGAGGATGAAAATTAAAAATTTGCTGTAAGCTTGGCCGGTGATACGATTAACATAAAGCAAGTTATCTGTATTTGGCGCACACCTGACGCGCGAAATTCTGTCACCTTCTTGATTTGGGGGTTTCTAAGGGGTCTATAATGGATCTGTCTAATAACTGTTAGGCCGAAGCAGAATTCTCTTTACTAATGCCGCCCGGCAGCGGTAGCAGGTACCAACTGTGAGTAGCAATGCCATACGTCTGTCACCAACAGTTTAAACCGCTCGACCTCCAACAACCGCTATGGCGGTATATGGATTTTACAAAGTTCGTCGCCATGTTGGTGACCAAGAGCCTATACTTAACGCGGGTCGATAAACTCCGTGAACTGGGCGACAGTTTCGAAGGCTCGTTCCCCAATCCGCCAAAAAAAAGAGCTCTTGTTAGCTTTTTAGATAAAAACGACAGGGAGCGGTACTATGCAGAGAAAATCAAAGCTGAGAGCAGATTCTATTACGTTAACTGCTGGCACGGCAACGACAGTGAGTCTGACGCGATGTGGAAGATCTACGTCAAAGGTAACCAAGGCATCGCGGTTCGCAGCACATTCCAGAAGCTAAGGGACTCCCTGCAAAAGGCACCGCAAACAATTTGGATTGGCAAGGTCAATTATCTTGACGATTTCACTTGGTCGATCGTACCCACAGATCCGACTATTCATGCGTGTATGGCGAAAAGAAAGTGCTTTAGGCACGAAGAGGAAATCAGGTTAATTTGGCTTGATGAGAACAAAAAACGAACTGGCCACACTGGTCAAGATGGCAAGGAAATTCAGTGTTTTCTGCCAAAACTGATTGATAAAGTCTATCTTGCACCACCCAATAGCCCGTGGTTCAAGCGGGTTGTGGAAAACGTTTTACGAAGGTATCGAATCAACGCGGAAGTGGTGCAATCTGACATCGGTTAAGAACCATTATCTTGAAACACGTTGTAAATACGGGGGAAGCGAAGTGTCTGAACTCACGGGCATTTTGCATGTAAAGAAACACTCGCAGTGTGTCAGCTTCAAACTTCACAATCATCTTGGCTTAGCAACAGCTCTGAGAGAGACGTGGGTTACGCTGCCGCTTCACCCACGCCCTTAAAGCTGATAGTTCGCATTTTGATATCTGCAATATAGGTCAGGTGCTGTGAAATCCTTTAACCCATGCGATACCAATGTGTACCTCAATCGACTATACCGACAACAGCAGACCTGGCCGGAGGGAGGAAAAAAATAGACAGGATTACAGGATTGATTTGATGAATCTGTAAGGGTTTTCATCCATATAATCGGCGTTCTGCGCAGGTTTCGGCATGCGGCGAATGTGTGTAAGGTAAGATCTATCCTGACCCGGGCATGGTCAGCATGTCGATGAGTTCGTCTCTTGAAAAGGTTTTAAGCAGATGCGGGTTATCTTCCTGTAGGATGGTGTCCATGAGGTTGCGCTTCTTGTCAATGATGGCGGCAATCTTTTCTTCCAGAGTCCCTTCCGTAACCAGCTTAAAAATCTGAACACCGCGTGTTTGGCCGATTCTGTGGACCCTGTCGCTGGCCTGGTCTTCCCTGGCGGCGTTCCACCAGCGATCATAATGAATAACCACCGAGGCGGCAACCAGATCAATACCAGTTCCCCCGGCCTTGAGACTGCCTACAAACATGCGACAATCCGGGTCGTCGTTAAAGCGGGAGATAATCTGCCCACGGTTTCGGCTGGCACCGGTGAGACTTACAAACGGCACATTCTGCGACTGAAGATGGTTTTTTATGATCTCTATCATTCCCAGATACTGACTGAAGACCACTACTTTCTGGCCGCTATCCAAACTTTCAGCCAAAAGTTCGGTAAACAGCTCCCATTTGCCGGACTGGTACCGCCTGTAGTCGCTTACGTTTTTTTCAACCAGGGCCGGATGGTTGCATATCTGCTTTAGCAGGTTGAGCAACGCAAAGATGTGCATATACGGCAGCGGTTCCTCTTTATTTTCGAGGACATCCAGCAAACCGACCGCCCTTGAGTCGA
Source organism: Desulfobacteraceae bacterium (assembly GCA_013203195.1). GTDB lineage: Bacteria > Desulfobacterota > Desulfobacteria > Desulfobacterales > UBA11574 > Desulfatibia_A. The sequence goes on from JABMQM010000489.1 coordinate 9,812, forward strand.
TGGCGTCCCGGTATAGCTTTACCTGATCTTGGCTCAGTATGCAGGTTCGGATGTCTTCGATTTTGTCCGGCAATTCCGTTAAAACGGTTTTTTTGAGCCGTCGCAAGGTAAACGGTGATATCAGGCGGCTGAGTTCCTTACGCCTGGATGTATTAAGATTTTCTTCAATCGGTTGAATATAGCGGTCAGAAAATTTTTTGAAAGTTCCAAGGTAACCCGGAACGGTCAGATCCATAAGGGCCTTTAGTTCACTGAGGGTATTTTCAATAGGTGTTCCGGTGAGACCGAGCTTTATTTGCGACCGGACGGCTTCCGCCGCCTTATAGGACTGGGTATCCGGATTTTTAATGTGCTGGATTTCGTCAAAGACCGCGATGATGAAGGAGACACCTTTGAATTTATCCACATCCCTTCGTAAAACTCCGTAGGAGGTCAAGACAACATTACCTTCATCAAGAGATGTCTTAAAATCGCGTTGATCGCCGTGATAGATTGCCGTCTTTAACCCGGGCGCGTGTTCATGAATTTTTCTGTGCCAATGACTGATTACCGTAGTGGGGCAGACTACCAGAAAAGGTTGGGTTGCTTTTCCCTGATCCATAAGGCACAGCATCAAGGCCATAATCTGATGGGTTTTGCCGAGTCCCATATCATCACAAAGCAACCCGCCGAATCCGTTTTCAAATAAAAACCACAGCCACTCGACACCTATTGTTTGATATGCTCTCAGCGGTGAGGTCATCCCTTTGACTTGCGGAAGCGGAGTTGAGGGCTTGAGTTCAAGCATTTTTTTTAGGACATCGACACGATCTTTATCGCCGGTGAGTGAAAGTGACTTTTCGCCGGATGCAAAAATCCGAAAAATATCCGACCGCCTGAGCTTAATTTGCTCAGACGTATCTGCATAGCGATCAATGGATACAGTATCGAATAGTCCTCCCAACGAATCAAGATCCGGGGACTGGCAATCCACCCACCCGTTGTCTGTGCCAATGAACCGCTCCCCTTTTTGTCTTGCACGCAGTATTTCAACAAGTGAAACCGATTGATTTCCGGTCCCATAGTTGACCGACAGCCAGCACCACTCCCTGTCAATAGCCTCCGGCGAGATTTCTATCTTCTCAAACCGATTAAATATCTTTAAACGTTGAATTTTTTCATCGACCCGATAAAGGTCTTTTTTCAGGTCTTTTTTAAACTCTTCAAGAAAACTCGGAACCTGGCTTTTTTTAATGACTGTTTTGATTGGTTCTCTAAATTTTTCAGGCGGTGTTTTCGGATATTGGTCTTCGGCAAGAATGCCAAGCTCCTTGATATAGATCAGATCCCCGTATTGATAGCGCGTCAGGTCTTCGCGGTCAAAAAAATTAAACTCGCCGTTTTTCTGGATAAGCCGGAGCAGAGGTCGGATCTCAACACCTAGAGCGTCATTGAGCTTCACGTCGAAAATTGTATCGAGTGGAATCGGATGAATCGTCAAACCATGGTGATTGGTCAGTATCTTCTCAAAGCCGTACAGTACACGTTTTACTTTTTCCCGCGGGACTTCCATTGAAAAAACATTTTGGCTGTCCGGGTTCTTGCAGGCAACGACAAAAGCGCCGCTTTTTTCCTCAATGGACGCGTGAAAGGTGCACCCGTCAGATGCGTATTCCCGGTAGCAGTGATAAGCAAATCTGTACCAAAAATTTTCTTCCAGAGCCTGTCGCCGTGTTTTCATTCCCAGGTTAACTAATTTCCTCTCATTTTCAGTAATGGTCAGCAAAGAGAGTCTTTGAATAACCATAGCTCGGGTTGGCACATCTCTATCTTCCGGTGCAACTGTGCACCTTTCCAAAAACCGGGAGCTGTCAGGGATTTGCGAAAAATATTTGAGAATCCGTTCGCCGTGACTGTTGAGTACTTCTATTGCCTTTTTTTTCTGATACCGGGAGGCTGTTAAACGGATCGTTTCCAATGTCTCACGGCATCCATCCCCCATAATACCGGCAAGACGATACCATATGCTGGATTTAAAATCCTCCATCAGCGAGGTACCCTCCAGCTTTTCCTGCAAAGCCAGGGCCACCTGCGACAGTTCTTTAAGATGGGAGCATGTTTTCGATTTAGCGGTGCTGCAGTTGCAAGATCGATGATCCAGTTGGCCGTTGGGGGCATCGACTCTCATGGCAATACCGGGTCGCTTGTCTGCCGGATCCGGCATAAGCGCTAAGGCATTGCGGTGAAACTCCAAGCGATTGAGATCCAATATTGATACCGAATGTTTTTTGCCCGGTGTTTTTTTTGAATAGATGCGCTTCTTGTCAATTTTTTTTGTTTTTCGTTTTTGTTTATTGGACATAGGATTTAGGGTTTTACATCAACTTGCCTGTCAGCCAAAACAACGCCATTCCTACAACAACAGTACCGCCCAGGGATTTTGTCCTCAGAGCAAAAATAAAGGTGGGTACGGCTACCAAAAGTTCCGGTTGCCAGAGTGCCATGTGCCTGGGATCACCCGTTGTAACCAGTTCCGGCAAAAGGAGTGCGCTGAGGATAGCCGCCGGGATTAGATCAAGCCATTCGACAAACCACGTTGGGAGTTCACGTCTGGACAGAAAAAAAAGCGGCACCCAGCGAGGC
>JABMQM010000490.1 GCA_013203195.1 Desulfobacteraceae bacterium
CGCGATGCCTGGTACAGATGGTATTCAGTTCATGAAAGAGGCAAAAGAATCCTTTCCACATTTGGACTTCATAATCATGACGGGCTACGCTGCTGAATACACATACGAGGATATTATTCATGCTGGTGCTACTGATTATCTGTCCAAGCCTTATGGATTAGGAGAATTACGGGCTAAAACAGGACGGATCGAAAGGGAAAAGAGGGTATTAAAGGAGTTCAAAGAAACCAATGAGCAGTTGGAAGCTGCTATAGAGCGAGCCAATCAGATGGCAGTGAAGGCTGAGATAGCAACCATATCCAAGAGTGAGTTTTTGGCCAACATGAGCCATGAAATCCGCACACCCATGAACGGAGTCATTGGCATGACCGGACTTTTGCTGGGTACCGATTTAACGCCGGAACAGCGCGAATATGCCGAGACGGTAAGAAGCAGCGCAGATTCATTATTGAAGATAATCAATGACATTCTTGATTATTCTAAAATCGAAACCAAGAAGCTTGACCTTGAAAATATCGATTTTGATTTGAGGGTAGCTATGGACGAATTGAGCAATCTGGCAGCCATAAATGCGCACGAGAAGGGCCTTAAGTACGTAGCCATGATTCATCCAGAAGTCCCTTCACTTTTATGTGGAGATCCCGGACGTTTACGCCAGATACTGATCAATCTTGTGGACAACGCGACCAAGTTTACAAAAGAGGGCGAAGTGGCTGTTCGTATCTCTCTTGAAGATGAAAATTCAACCCATGCCACTATCCGCTTTAGTGTTACCGACACAGGGATAGGTATTCCCAAAGATCGAATGGGCCGTCTCTTTCAGTCATTCTCTCAGGTTGACAGTTCCACAACCCGCAAGTTTGGCGGAACAGGTTTGGGGCTGACTATATCAAAACAGCTTGCAGAGATGATAGGCGGTCAAATTGGAGTAGAGAGTGAGGAGGGTAAAGGCTCTACATTCTGGTTTACAGCAGTTTTTGAAAAACAGCCTGAAGACAAGGAGGAAAGGGTTGTTGTCCCCGAGGATATCAAAGGAAAACGCATCCTGATAGTGGATGATAATGCGACCAATCGGTACGTTTTGCGAGAGCAATTGAAATCGTGGGAATGCCTATATGGCGAGACTTCAAGTGCAATGCAGGCATTAGAAGAGCTTCGCTTTGCAGTAGATAGTAAAGATCCGTACGAGATGGCAATTATTAACATGCAGATGCCTGAAATGGATGGGGAGACCCTTGGGAATAAGATCAAACAAGATCCTGATCTGCAAAACACCATACTGGTCATGATAACCTCATTGGGTCAGCGTGGAGATGCGAAACGATTAGAACAGATCGGATTTGCCGCATATCTGACCAAGCCGGTCAAACAGTCACAGCTCTACGACTGTCTTGCCACGGTTTCTGGTATGCAGAAGGAAGCGCAAAAGGATCGACCTGCGGCAATTGTTACCCGGCACTCTCTTACAGAGGATCAAAAGCGCAGAGTTCGCATCCTGTTGGCTGAAGACAATGTTATCAACCAAAAAGTGGCATTGAGTATCCTTGGAAAACTTGGATACAGTGCTGATACTGTCGCCAATGGCCAAGAAGCGGTCAAGGCTTTGGGGATGATCCCTTACGATGTTGTATTGATGGATTGTCAGATGCCGAAAATGGACGGTTATGAAGCAACCGGTGAAATCCGTAATCCAAACTCGAAAGTGCTCGATCACAAGGTGCCTGTTATTGCCATGACAGCACATGCCATGCAGGGTGATCGTGAAAAATGTCTGGAAGCCGGTATGGACGACTACCTCTCAAAGCCGGTTAAACCGCAGGAACTTTTTGATATGCTTGAGAAGTGGATAGTAAAACAGGGCTCTTCTCAGCAAGAGGAAACTACAGTCCGGGATATAGCGTCTGAGAAAGATGTCTTTGACAGGGCCGGTCTTCTGGATCGTCTCATGGGTGACGAAAAGCTTGCTAATGAAATCCTTGGCGCGTTTATGGAAGATGTTCCCCGCAAACTTACTGCTTTGAAAGAAGCCCTTGACAAGAGTGATGCACCCTCGGTTCAGCGCGAGGCTCACACTCTCAAGGGCACGGCCGCTAACGTTGGAGCATTGGCTCTGCAAGAGGTTGCAAATCAGATCGAGGTTGCCTGTGAGGCCGGGGGTTTGGCTAAAGCGAGCTCGCTTGCCGCGCAGCTCGATAAGCAGTTCGAGGTGCTGAATAAATTGTTTCAGCCAGACTTTTAAAACAAGAATGTAAAGTGCCATGAGAATATTGATCGCTGAATCGGAGTACGAAAAGTGGCATATATTTTTTGGGTTCTCCCCGAGCAGTAGGCTTTACGAGTCCCGCTTTGCGAAGATACCGCTTTCGTTGCGGGGCTTATCTGCGCTATGAGAATAGTTATGAATTTAAAAGAATTATCGAAAAACCTGGGCTTGGACGAAGACGAATATATGGAGCTGTTGGAACTTTTTTTTGAGACAAGCATGGCTGACCTTAATCAGCTTCAAAGGGCCATTGAGACAGCAGATGCGGAGAAGGTTGCTAGTATCGCCCATTCATTTAAAGGTGCCGCCGTAAATTTGGGATTAAATGAGTTTGTCGAAATTGCAAAAGACATAGCAATAACAGCTAGTAATGGTCAACTGGAGGACACAGCCCGCGTCGCCCGGACATTAAAAGAAAGTCTGGACAGCATTGCCGGCGTTGTTAAGTGATGAGGGTATATTACTAATTGGATTAAAAGTCACTCGACATTGAACTCCTTAGTAAAAGGAAATAATTATATGAAGAAAATGTTGGTGGTAGATAATCATCCAATGTTGCTCAAGGTCATGTCCAATTTACTTGACAAGCAAGGGCATCAGGTTTTGACGGCCTTAGACGGTCTGGCCGCTCTGGAAATTTTAAAGACCTACACCCCCGATGTCATATTTATTGACCTTGTAATGCCCAATATCAGCGGAGAGAAGCTCTGCCGGATTATTCGTAGTATGCCGAAGCTTAAAAATGTTTTTCTTGTTATTCTTTCTGCAATTGCTGCCGAGGAAGGGGCATCCTGTGCTGATTATAATGCCCATGCCTGCATTGCCAAGGGCCCTTTGAATAAAATGGGCGAGCATGTTCTTAGTGTGCTGGACCATTTAGATCGGGGGCGTGGCGATGATCTGCAAGGTAAAATAATTGGAAAAGAGGATATATATGAGCGGGAAATTACAAAGGAATTGCTTACATCCAAAAGGCATTATGAAACTACGCTAAACCACATGTCCGAAGGGCTCCTGGAACTTACTCTAGAATCAAAGATCGTTTACGCAAATCCTGCCGCTCTTGCTATAATCGGCATTCCTGAGGAAATGCTGCTTTCTTCAGACTTTGCGAAACTTTTCAACACAATACAATATAATAAAATTAAGAACCTGCTGGAGGAGGCCGGCGACACGCAACGGACCATTGCCTTGGACTCTCCGGCTGAACTAAATAACAAACTGGTTTCCCTCAAAGTCATACCTGTTAAAGACGATGATCATAGTCATATTCTGGTCATTCTAAGTGACATTAGCCGGCGCAAGCAGCTTGAAGCCCAACTCCAACGAGCCCATAAAATGGAAGCCGTAGGCACATTGGCAGGTGGGGTGGCTCATGATCTCAATAATATTCTCTCCGGTATTGTAAGTTATCCTGACTTGATCTTAATGCAAATCCCGGAAAACAGTCCTTTAAGAAAGCCTATCGTAACCATGCAAGAGTCAGGGAAAAAAGCCGGCGTTATTGTGCAGGATTTATTAACCCTGGCAAGACGAGGTGTTGCCACTATGGAGGTGGTGAACATAAATGATATTATTACTGCATATTTGCAAAGCCCTGAACATCAAAAATTGCAATCATACCATCCAAGGGTTGCCGTGGAGACCAATCTTGAAGCAGAGCTCTTGAATATTTCAGGATCTTCTGTGCATTTAACCAAAACTTTTATGAATTTAGTCTCCAATGCAGCAGAGGCCATGATTAATGGAGGCAAGATCTTCATATCCACTGAAAACTGTTATATTGACAGACCCATAAGTGGTTATGACTGTGTAGAGGAGGGTGATTATATTACTCTTAGAGTTTCTGATGCCGGCATAGGTATCTCTTCAAAGGATATAGACAGAATTTTTGAGCCTTTCTATACCAAAAAAATAATGGGCAGAAGCGGGACCGGGCTGGGTATGGCCGTTGTATGGGGCACAGTAAAAGACCATAATGGATACATTGATGTTCAAAGCATCAAAGGAAAAGGGACTACCTTTACACTCTATTTTCCTGTAAGCCGCCAAGAAATCGCCAAAGAAAAAACCCTGCTGCCAATGGAAGACTATATGGGTAAGGAAGAGTCAATTCTAGTGGTAGACGATGTCAAGGAGCAAAGAGAGATCGCATTTGCCATGTTGACTACTTTGGGTTATACAGTTGATACTGCTGCAAGCGGTGAAGAAGCAGTTGTATATTTAAAAGAACACGCCGTTGATTTAATCGTTCTCGATATGATTATGGATCCTGGTATAGACGGCCTGGACACATACAAGCAGATTCTAGAAATCCACCCAGGGCAAAAAGCAATTATCGCAAGCGGGTTTTCTGAAACAGAACGTGTAAAAGAGGCTCAAAGACTTGGCGCTGGATCATATGTTAAGAAACCATACACATTAGAAAAGATAGGGTTGGCTGTTCGAGATGAGTAAAAAAATAGCCGAAGTTGTTTATGGTTCGTCAACTACGCCTCGGCTCGTGATAGCTGCAAAAGGTGCGACTATCAACTTTCTGAATTCATGTGATAATCGAAACGTATCTTAACGAAATGGATTTTCAAGGTGAATCCGTTTAGCCTAAAATATCGCTGGCCGGCCATGGCCTCAAAATGATGGTGGCATGCCATGAGAATATTGATCGCCGAAGATGATTCTACCTCTCGCCGCATCCTGGAAGCCGTTCTGGCCAAATGGGGATACGATGTTGTATCTGTCGTTGACGGAGCCGAGGCGTGGGAAAAACTGCAGAGTGTAGATGCTCCCAGACTGGCTATCCTGGACTGGATGATGCCGGAGATGGATGGCATTGAGGTTTGCCGCAGGCTGCGGCAGATGGAGACAACCACTCCAACGCATGTTATTCTTTTGACCGCACGGGGCGACAAGAAGGATATTATCGAAGGACTTGATGCAGGAGCCGACGACTATATCGCCAAACCGTTTGATAACGATGAACTTCGCGCGCGGATCAACGTTGGTCGCCGAATTGTTGAGTTGCAGGCCGCTCTGGCAGAAAAAGAAAAATTTCAAGGTGTCCTGGAAATGGCCGGAGCAGTCTGCCACGAAATGAACCAACCTATGCAGGTGGTTTCAGGGGTTTCTGAGCTATTGATGATGGATATTCAGGATGATAATCCGCTCTATGAAAATATCAAGACTGTTCAAGAGCAAATTGACAAGATGGGTGCAATAACAAATAAACTTATGGGAGTCACGCAATATAAGACTAAAGATTACCTGAAAGGAAAAATTATCGATATTGATAAAGCCACTAAATTGAACGACTAAAATATATGGGGTATGATTATGAGTAATAGAAAGATTTTGGTTGTCGATGATGAAAAGGCCATTCGGAACATGTTTGAGCAGGCTTTTATCCGAGGCGGTTATAAAGTCCGGACTGCTGCAAGTGCAGAAGAGGCCCTTGAACTTTTGAAGGGTGAAAAAATTCAGGTCATGTTTCTGGATCTAAACATGCCGTGGATGAACGGTATTGATTTGTGTAAAGAGATTCGAAAAGATTTTCCAATGGCCATCATCCATGCGGTAACCGGGTATTATTCGCTTTTTGAGCTTGCGGATTGCCGTGAGGCAGGTTTTGACGATTATTTTACAAAACCGGCTGACTTGAAAATGCTGTTAAATGCTGCACAAGATGCTTTTGAAAAAATAGACAGGTGGAAAAAGCGATAAAGAATAGTGGTTTTAGCAGAGGCAAATTGAAAAATTGATAGCGACTGCTGTTCACCTGCAATGTATCGACACGCCATAAACCCCTTTAATTCCGTGGATATGTAACGAGTATCAACGCGCTTAATCCTGGATCACCGGAACCTTCCAGCTTCTTTAGTAATATATTCATTTAAGGCATAAAATTTGAATTGGGGGGCTAATTTGCTGGTGATAAGGTTTGCATATCTAATGGGAGAAGGTTGTAGGGATATATTCATTCAAGAGGATTCACACCTCCTTTCTTGAAACTCTGTTAGGATGCTGCGACCTTGCATATTCCGGACGATCGCGAACACCAATTCCGATTGATCGCGAACAGTGTTCCGTTTGATCGCGAACAGTGTTCCGGAGCATCACGAACAAAAAAA
>JABMQM010000491.1 GCA_013203195.1 Desulfobacteraceae bacterium
CCAGAGCCAGCCCTAATAGCTGATGCCCCAGACAAATGCCGAACATGGGAACATATCCAACAAGTGCCCGGATGGTCTGGATGGCATAGGTCACCGGCTCAGGATCTCCGGGACCATTTGATAAAAAAACTCCATCAGGTTCCATGGCACGGATAACATCGGCTCTGGTTGCGGCTGGTACCACAACAACTTCAAACCCGGTCTGCTCAAGACATCTTAAAATATTATATTTAATCCCGAAATCAAAGGCCGCTACCCTTAGCTTTTCCCCTTTGTGCTTCCAGATATTGCGGTCTAAAACGATGTCGTCTTGCTGCCCAAAAACCGGTTTTCCGTCAATCCAGCTATAAGGGGTTTGGGTTGTTACGACTTTAGCGAGGTCCTGCCCCACCATTTTTGGTATGTTCCTGGCGCGCTCAACGCACGCCAAAGGATCAAGATCCTCTGTGGAAATAAAGGCCCGCATGGCCCCTGTGTTGCGAATATGTCTGGTCAGGGCACGCGTATCGAGTTCTTCCAGGCCCAGCACACCCTGCTCTTTAAGGTAGGCGGCCAGCGAGGCTGTAGACCTGTAATTGCTCGGAAAATCTTGATATTCTCTTACCAGAAAACCGGCAACCTGGATGCGGTCAGACTCAACATCCTCGTCATTGACGCCGTAGTTTCCCACCAAAGGATAGGTCATGGTCACGATCTGTCCGCTGTAAGACGGATCGGTAAGCACCTCCTGATAACCGGTCATGCCGGTATTAAAGACCACTTCTCCCCAGGCTTCGCCGGACCCGGTAAAGCTGCGGCATGCAAACGTTCGTCCGTCTTCAAGAGCTAAGATTGCTTTCATTGTAAGTAAATATTGCCTCTATCAATCCAGAGAAACGTCAAAGTCAAATTGGAATTCATAAGATTCCCAATTTTTTTAATAGTTTTATCTCTCGCAAAGGCGCAAAGACGCTAAGTTTTATCTTTTTTGCTTTGCGAACTTTGCGCCTTTGCGAGAGGATTTTAAAAGTATGCCTATTATAAAATTGATTTCGTTATATTATCCACGAGAATGGCTTTGTCCTGTCTATTACCCAAGAGGTTCATTTTCCACAAGATCCCAAATGCCGCAGGGGCAGGCATTGGCACAGAAGCCGCAACCGATGCACCGGGATTCATCCACAACAATCTCAAAATCCTTATTTTCTGTTTCCTGTCTGCTGAGGGCGACCTGGGGGCATAACGCAATACAGATGCCGCAGTCTCGGCAGGCTCCGCAGGATAAACATTCTGACCCGCATTGATCAACATCCTTAAAACTGGTTATACGGGGATCAAAATATTCCACCGTCATGCGTTCATGATCTATCATCTGCCGCGTAGCTGCCGATAACCGCCGTCCCTGCTGAATTTCATTGATTGCCTCGGCCACCTTGCGGCCGGCGCCGATAGCATCGGTCAAAAGTCCCGGTTTGACCACATCTCCAAGGGCAAATATTTTGGGGTCCGTAGTTTGATAGGATTCATCGACCACAATAAACCCGCGTTCCGTTGCCACGTCTTCGGGAAGGAATTCAAGATCCGGCCTGTCACCGATGGAGATGACCACGGTGTCGGCCGGAATAATCTCCCCGGTGGTCAATTTTACACCTTTTGGGGAAATTTCCTCTGTCAAGCAGGGCCATTTGAATACGGCCCCCACAGCCTCGGCATCCTCCCTTTCCTTCCCAAAAGAGAGGGGTTCCTGGATATCTATAAGTAGAATCTTTTCAGCGCCCAACCTGTGGGCTTCGGTAGCGACGTCGCATCCGACATTGCCGGCACCGATGATCACCAGACGTTTACCTACCTTGATCTTGCCGGCTTTGGCCTGCAGGAGAAAATCGAGCGCAGGTATCGCCCTTTCCATCCCGGTAACAGGCAGGGTTATGGGCATTTGGGCGCCTGTGGCGATGACTAAGAAGTCGACGTCTTCGCGCAGTTGTTCCACCTCTTTGCGTTTGATGCGCTGCTGAAGATGAACGTGCGGGATGACTTTTCTGACCCGCGCCAGTTCCGTATCGACAATCTCTTTCGGAACGCGGCTGTCCGGAATTACCGCAGTAATTTTTCCTCCCAGCATTTTTGCCATGTCATAAACCGTTACATGATGTCCGCGTTGTCGCAACTGCCAGGCAACCGAAATGCCGGCGGGACCGCCGCCGATAACGGCAATGCGTTTGCCGCTTTCCGGCGGCAGTTCCGGAAGATTTGCAGCGATGCTGGCCTTACCGAGTTGCTGCACATCAACCGGAGTCATAAATGAAGATTGCCGGGTGCACGCCTGAACGCAGAGATTGGGGCAGAGGTACCCGCACACTGTGGCCGGAAACGGCGTGTAGGCCAGGGCTAAATCTACGGCTTCATCCACCCGCCCTTCCCGGATCAAGCGCCAGCGCTCCTGTATCGGTATCCCGGTAGGACAGGTAGCTTCACAGGGGGCCACATATTTCCGGTTTTCCCAGACAGGAACAAAACGACGCAAATGACCGGTCGTAATAAGCGCAATGGGACTCTTGTCCAAATCTGTCAAATCACCTATTAATCCCCCTGTGCCAAGTTCCTGGTCCCAAACCTCCGTGCGAAAGGATTCCATGGAACGCTTGCGGCGGCCCATCTTTTCCTGGGGGGTTCGGACAACCAAAAGCTGCCACTGGCCGGGGTCGGAAAGGTTCTCAAAAAGCTCGGGCCGTTTAATAGCTTCCAGATAGATTTTAAGGTTTTTTAACAGCCACTGCCACGACTCTTCCTCGATAGGCACAATTTTGGCGTCCGTTTGACTGAAACCTTTATGGGGACCGCGGAAAAAGACTTTTCCACCTACCATTCCCACCAGGGGTCGATATCCCAAAATGTTGGCGGGAGTTTGAGCCTCAAAGCCACACACAACGGTAATACCGCCTGCCATGAACTCTCCAAAATAATCGCCCACGGATCCAAGAACCCATAACTCCGGCGGATCAAAGCGGGGGTTGTGTTTTGTCATGGTCATTGCCCGGGCACCGAGATTACCGGCAACATAAATCTTACCCTGGGCCATACCGTTGGCCACGCCATTGGCGGCATTGCCATGCACAACGATCCGTGCCCCCGCATTCAGCCAGCCCACATCATCGGAAGCAGGTCCCATGACCTCGATGCATGTGTTGGGGAACCCAAAAGATCCCACACGCTGTCCGGGATATCCGGTTATTTTGACATAAACGTTTTCATGCCCGGTTTTCCAAAGCCTTCCGCCAATGCCATGCTGTCCAAACGCTTCGATTTCCAGATATCTGTGACCTGAGGCCACCGCTTCCTGTGTTATTTCTTCCAGAACCCGTGAATCGACACGTTTATCGTACTTTTTACCTGAAATGAAATGGTATTGGTCATCGTTCATATGGTTGCTCCAAATTAAACGACATATTTAATATTGAGACGCTCGGCGGCATTATAATCACTAATTCCTAACGCGTCGGACATTCCGATGGGCAAAGATGTCGATCGTCCCAGCGGAGCAAAAATCTTGCGCAGTTCTGTGTCAAAACCCAAAAAAACATCCACGATGCGCTGGGCCACCTGATCCACATCAAGGCGGCGGTACAGACGGGGGTCCTGAGAGGTTATGCCTTTTGGACACAGACCTATATTGCAGATATTGCACCTGTCGGATTCCGATCCCAAACATCCGGCCGCCGCCTGCATAATATATTTGCCGACCTGAACACCACTGGCTCCCAACATAATCAGGGCGGCGGCATTAGCTGCCAGATTCCCGTTTTTACCAACTCCGCCGCCGGCAAACAGCGGGATTTCGTTTTGCTTACCCACCGTTACCAGGTTCAGGTAGCAGTCACGTATATTGCTCGCAATGGGATGCCCCATGTGGTTCATGGATACATTGTAGGCCGCACCGGTGCCGCCGTCTTCACCATCAATGGCCAGGCCGGCTGCATATGGGTTGCGTGTCAGGTTGTTTAAGACGGCCAGCGCAGTTGATGTTCCCGATATTTTGGGGTATACGGGAACCCTAAATCCCCAGGCCATATACATGGACTGTATCATCTTGGCCACGGACTCCTCTATCGAATATTGTGTCTGATGTGTGGGAGGGCTGGGGAGGCTCACACCGCTGGGCACACCCCGTATCGCCGCAATCAGCTTGTTTACCTTGTGCCACATCAGAAGTCCGCCATCCCCTGGTTTGGCTCCCTGACCGTATTTTATCTCAATGGCACAGGGGTCTGTCTTCATTTCCGGTATGGCATGAATAATTTCATCCCAGCCGAAATATCCGCTGGCGATCTGCAGGATGACATATTTCAAAAATCGGCTGCGAAGAAGCCTCGGCGGGCATCCGCCTTCACCGGTACAGATGCGAACCGGCATCGCCAGTTCTTCGTTCAGATAGGTCACTCCCAGTTGCAGGCCTTCCCACATGGTTGGCGATAAGGCTCCGAAAGACATCCCTCCGATAATTAGGGGG
>JABMQM010000492.1 GCA_013203195.1 Desulfobacteraceae bacterium
ACAAATTTTGCGGCAATCGACCGGCGGTGTCCGATATCATCAATTATCAGCGCGATCCGGTGTTGAGAAAAAGATTTTTCGGCAACGACAGTGCGGGCAAATGCCTTTGAAAAAGCGTTCAGTCCCAGAAGGTTTCCCATCAGAAAACCAGCACTTTTGAAGATGAAACTTCTTCTGTTCATAGCCTTTGCCTTTACAAAGTCCGTGCTTGTTCTTTAAATTTCTTAAACGTATCTCGAAAACTTTAGATACAATATGTTGATCGTATTGTCAACATGGATACAATATGTTGTATAACTAAGCGTTTTGGCAATGAATACATCCTGACCGGATGGCGCCGCCTTGGAAGTTCCCTGCAGCTTACTGCAGGGAGCTTCAAATGCAGTTGCAATATTGTGTGCAAAGGATCATCATAGCTCATGGAACTTTCAGGCCAGATAGAAAGAATAACATTTACCAATGAGGAAAACGGCTTTACCATTGCCAAGGTAAAGGTGCACGGTCGGCGGGATCTGGTGACCGTGGTCGGCAATATTGTGGCACCGACACCCGGCAAAATCATCAAAATGCAGGGCGAGTGGGTAAATCACCCTAAATTCGGCGAGCAGTTCAAGGTGGCGGAATACAAAACCGTGATTCCGGCGACGGTTTACGGCATCCGAAAATACTTAGGCTCCGGTCTTATCAAAGGGGTCGGTCCTGTTATGGCCGAGCGCATCGTCAATAGATTCGGGGAAAAAACACTCCAGATTATTGAAAAAGATATCGAAAGACTTAAGGAGGTCGAAGGAATCGGTGATAAGCGCATTGACATGATCAAGCATGCCTGGGACGAGCAGAAAGAAATCCGGGATGTAATGCTCTTTCTGCAATCTCACGAAGTTAGCAGCGGTTATGCGACCAAGATATTCAAACAGTATAAAAACAGATCCATCGAAGTGGTGACAGAGAATCCCTTTCGCCTGGCAACGGACATTTTCGGAATCGGTTTTTTGATTGCCGACCGTATTGCCGCAAAACTAGGATTTCCCAAATTTTCTCCCCTGAGGATAGAGGCCGGCATACTCTATGTTCTCCATCAGCTCGCAAACGACGGGCATGTCTATTATCCCTATGAACCCCTTGTGGCAGAAAGCATGGAAATACTGGACGTTAACAAAGAGATTGTTGTTGATGCCATTGGCAGCATAGCTGCTGAAAACAAAATCATTATCGAAGATTTGAATGCCGACTTTGAAGAATTTAAAGAGAACAACAAAGCAGTTTATCTGACCAAGTTTTATCGCTGTGAAACCAGTATTTCCAACCGGTTAAAGAGGCTGATCGTTGCTCCTAAATCAATCCGCAAGGTTGAAATAGGCACGGCCGTCGAATGGGTCCAGCGCCGGCTCGATATAACCCTTGCTGACAACCAGGTTGTAGCCATACAGTGCGCTCTTGAACACAAAGTTATGGTCATTACCGGTGGGCCCGGCACCGGTAAAACCACTATTATCAACGCCATTTTGAAAATTTTTACAAAACTTAAAGTGAAAACAATGCTGGCTGCGCCTACGGGCAGGGCTGCCAAACGGATGAGCGAAGCAACAGGTTGCGAGGCCAAGACTATACACCGGATGCTGGAGTTCAGTTTTGCAAAGGGGGGCTTTCAAAGAAAAGAGGAAAAACCACTGAATTGCGATTTGATCATTATTGATGAAGCTTCCATGATCGATACTATTTTGATGCATTACCTTTTAAAGGCCGTGCATGCCCAAACGACTTTTATTCTGGTAGGCGACGTGAATCAGCTTCCCTCCGTGGGTGCGGGAAACGTTCTTAAAGACATTATAGCCTCGCGGACCGTGCCCGTGGTTGAACTCAATCAGATCTTCCGTCAAGCCCGAACGAGCAGTATAATCGTCAATGCTCATAAAATAAATAATGGAGAACTACCCATTCTAAAAAGTGATGGGTCTGATACTGATTTTTATTTTATCGAGCAAAAAGACCCCCCCAAAGTTCTGAATATCATATTAGAGTTGACTAAAACGCGGATACCGGACCGCTTCGGCTTTGATCCCATAGACGATATTCAGGTCTTAACACCTATGCACAAGGGGATAGTGGGTGCCGGCAATCTTAATAAAGAGTTGCAAAATACGCTAAACCCGGGGCCGGACGCCATCGTAAGAGGTGAGCGCACTTATCGGGTCAATGATAAAGTAATGCAGATCAAGAACAATTATGACAAGGAGGTCTTTAACGGAGACATCGGAAAAATCATGCGGATTATCCCCGAAGATCGAGCAAGTATCATTGCTTTTGACGGCAGGGATGTTGTTTACGATTTCTCGGAATTCGACGAGGTCGTTTTGGCCTATGCCGCTTCAGTACACAAGTCACAGGGCTCTGAATATCCGGCCGTTGTGATTCCCATCCTGACCCAGCACTATATACTTCTGCAGCGCAATCTGATTTACACGGCCGTTACCCGCGGCCGTGAGCTGGTGGTGGTGGTGGGCACAAAGAAAGCGCTGGCCATGGCTATCAATAACGACAAGACGCATAAGCGCTATGCATACTTAAGGCACAGATTATGCTCGAATGTTTCATGACCTATTCAGGTATTAATTCAATGGCTAATGACACGCCTAAGGCGAAATATTATCATTTGGCTGAGGATCCTAAAGCTCAAAAAAACAGCCGACTTTGGCAAGTTCCAAAATCGGCTAAGTTATTGGTTTTATGGCGGAGAGAGAGGCCGCCTTCCAGCTGTTTTAATTAGTATTATCCCGCCTTAATAACTATTCTGTATTATTCCATTTATCGTATATTAAAAATATATCTTGACACAATTCGTTGCATC
>JABMQM010000493.1 GCA_013203195.1 Desulfobacteraceae bacterium
AATGGCTGACTGTTTGAACGCATTAGTGAGTTTCAGACGTTTTCATATTTTATTACCGGTTGCCGGCCGCTGACCAGAACTTATTGAAAAGTTACCCGTTTCCGGTTCAAAAAGGCAAAAAGGAATGAAACTTTTATGAGCAGCAAAATCCTTATCAATGCCGTAGATCCTGAAGAATGCAGGATTGCAAAAGTTAAAGACAATAAGCTGGAAGAATTTCAAATCGAAAGCGCCGCTAAGGAAATTATCCATGGTAATGTTTACAAAGCGATTATTTCCCGGATTGAACCGAGTCTTCAAGCTGTTTTTGTGGACTACGGAGCAGAGCGACACGGCTTCTTGCAGCAGCACGAAATTCACAGTGACTATTTTTTAGACAGCCCCACCGGAAAACAGTCTAAGTCTATTAGTAATATTGTCAAACGCGGACAGGAACTCCTTGTTCAGGTCAGCAAAGATCCTTTCATGAAAAAGGGAGCTATGCTGACGACATACATATCACTGCCGGGAAGATACGTTGTCCTAATGCCGGGAAGCCACAGCCGGGGAATTTCACGCAAAATAGAGGATGAAAATGAGCGTAAACGTCTCAAGGATATCGTCGGTACACTCAAAATACCGGAAGGATACGGTCTAATCGTCCGTACGGTCGGGGTAAACTGTACCAAAACACACCTGACCAAGGACCTGAGCTACCTTTTAAGGCTGTGGGAAAACGTCAAGAATAATGTAATACAGCAGAAAGCCCCCGCCCTTCTATACAAAGAGCAGAACCTGGCTTTAAGATCCATACGCGACTATTTTACAACAGATGTATCTGAAATTCTCATAGATGATGATGCTGTATATAAAGATGTTAAATACTTTGTTAATATAATTTCTCCCAAGCATACCAAAATAGTTAAACTCTTTAAGGGATCCAAACCGATATTTACTAAACACCAGCTTGAGAGTCAGATTGATTCAATCTATGAAAGCAAGGTTAACCTGAAATCAGGTGGTTATATTGTAATTGAGCAAACTGAAGCTCTGGTCTCTATTGATGTCAATTCGGGAAAAGCAACCCAGAAAAAATCCATAGAGATGACAGCATTACAGACCAACATAGAATCTGCCGAAGAGGTTGCCCGCCAATTGCGGCTTAGAGACCTGGGAGGCCTGATCGTCATTGATTTCATCGACATGAGAGATTCGAAACACAAATTAGAAGTTGAAAGGACTCTCAAGGCTTTTGTAAAGTCGGACAAGGCCAAAACAAATATCGGCAGGATTTCTAAATTCGGCTTGATGGAAATGTCAAGGCAGCGCATACGGCCGTCGATAGAATACGGCAGCTTTGAATCCTGCCGCCATTGTCAAGGCAAGGGACTGGTTCCTTCGACCGAAACCCTGGTGCTAAGTTTCTTCCGTCAACTTCGACTTGAAACCTTGAAAGCAGATATTTCAAGCGTAAAAGGGGTCGTTCCATCAGAAGTCGCAGAATATCTTTTAAACAAAAAGCGCCGGGAGATTCTTGATCTGGAGGAGAGACGAAATCTTTCCATCACCATCGAAGGAGACAGTACTATGGACCCGGGAAAGAATAAGATTGTTTGTCATTAGTCGTCAGTGTTGCGCAGTGGGGAGCAGTCCGGTAAAAATAAACATGTCCGGTTGACACCTAAGCAACATTGCTGTATCGGTGTGACAACTTAAAAAAAATAGGAAAAAATATGCCGGAAAATAATAGTACGGGTAATACCAGTAAGCTCTGGATAATCGCTATCATAATTGCCGTTATAATAGCCGCTCTTATCGGATATATGCTCTGGTCCCAAAAAGATGCAGGGCCTGTTGCCCCCCCAATCCCTAAAAAGATTCTTGCGCCCATAAAACCCCAGCCGGTAATTGACTACAACAAGCTCAATAAAGATCAAAAATTAAAAGATCTTATGCAGGAGCGCAAGGCTAAATACGGTCTTAAAAAAGGAATCGATATAATTGCAAAATCAGATGAATCCGTCAAAGTCGGCGAATCAACGGTTCCCATGCAGGTAATTC